>CAZOJF010000011.1:0-15566 GCA_964580085.1 uncultured Candidatus Saccharibacteria bacterium
ATTATCTGATTGACCCTGGCAAGCCTGCCCAGAACGGAAAGGTGGAAAGAAGCCACAGAACAGATCAAGAAAAGTTTTATAATGAGTTAATTTTTAAATCGTTTGAAGAATTGAAATTCAAATTAAGATTATGGAATATGACATACAATGATATAAAACATTGTGGGTTAAATGGAAAAACTCCTAACCAAGCTCTTAGATTAGGAGTGCAAAATGTGTATACCTAAAACATTTGTATAAATAAAAAAACAGAGAACAATCTCCATCTAATTATAAAAAAGTAAATTGGTAAATTTTATTTCTGGTAGGAATCAATAATTTTATTTAATATCTCTCTTTTTTCAAGTTTTTTCTTCCAAATACTATTTTTACGATTTGGATTTATATAAATACCCTTTGAAAAATTAATTTTATTACGGAATTTTATAATATTTTCTTTTCTACTAATAATAATTTCTTGGTATTTTTTATCAATTTTACTTTCTATCTCAAAATCTTTTAATAATTTTTGGACTAATTTTAAAACTTTTAAGTTATGTTGAAATCCTCTAACCTTTCTTGCTCTTTTACACCAATATGCGCATCCCTCGTCATCAAAGAATGCTTGAAGAAATATCTTCTTATATGTTAAAGGATCAGTTAGAATATTTTTCGTTAATTCTTTGGCTTTTTCCCTTGCGTAAGTCGCAAGCTCAACATAATGATAGGAAATTCTATGTACGCCAGTCTTTTTATCTGTCCAATTCTTAGGTTCCAAATTAAAAACTTTCTTCATTGAAAACTTCACTTGATTAATAAGTGTTTTACTACGATTACAATAGATACAACTATGACGCGTAATTTCACCATCAAACATAAAATGAGATATAAGAAAAATCAATTCTTTTGTCCAATTTTTCGGCTTAGTAACTATTCTCCCTAAAATGCATTTACCTTTTCTCTTTTTGCTGAATTTCTTCACACGTTCTTCTCGAATACGTCTTTTTATCTTATCAGAAAGAGGAATATCGTAAATGTGATCATAAACTGTACTTTTGGAAAGTTCAGTTGCTTCAAGAATTTCAGTTAACGTAAACCCCTTTCTTCTTAAAGAACGGCATTTCTTTATTAAAAGAGGATTTGTTTTATACATAAAAAGTGGGTCCGGTGGGAATTGAACCCACAACCTCATTCTTAAAAGGAATTTGCTCTGCCAAATTGAGCTACGGACCCAAAAAAACAAATTATAATTCTTTCTCTTTCAACTTATTTAACGCTTCCTTTTGTTCTTTGGATAACTTCTTAGGAATTTCAATTTTCAGTTTAACATATAAATCACCTTTGCCATAGCCGGAAAAATGCGATATCCCCTTCCCAGAAACTCTAAAAACCTTTCCGGATTCAGTTCCCTGAGGAACTTTTAAGGAAATTTTCTTTCCCTCTAAATCCATAATTCCAATCGAACCTCCCAGACAAGCCATAGAAAAAGGAATTGAAACATTTAAATACAAATTATCACCTTTTCTATTAAACTTGGAATCTGGCAATACAAAAACTCTTATATATAAATCACCATGTTTTCCGCTTCTTCTTCCTGCTTCTCCTTTCCCTCTGATTTTTATCATTTGGTTGGAATCAATCCCCGCCGGTATCAGGATTTCAATATCTTCTTTCCCAGTAATTCTTCCCTCTCCTTTACAAACATTACAGGGTTTTTCTGGTATTTTACCTTCTCCATGACACTCGGGACAAACAATATAAGTAGCAAAAGAACCAAATATTGTCTTTTTAATTTGCTGGACCTGGCCTTGCCCTCTACAGGTAACACATTCTTTTAATCTTGTTCCTGGTTCAGCCCCTGTTCCCTGACAACGGCTGCAAGACACTAATTTAGAAATAGAAATATTTTTCTTAATTCCTTTTAAGGTATCTTTTAAATTCATTTCTATGCTAACTTCAATATCTCTCCCCTGATTAACATTTCTCTTTCTTCCTCTTTGTCCAAAACCGAAAAGATCCCCAAATATGTCTTCAATATTTATAGAGCCAAAATCAGCACTGTCAAATCCTGGAGATCCATTAAATCCCTGTTGAGAACCAAATCCTTCAAAGTTCTGACCAAACTGGTCATATTGTTGTTTTTTTGATTTGTTAGACAATATTTGATAGGCTTCATTCACTTCTTTAAACTTTTTTTCATCTCCTCCTTTATCGGGATGATATTTATGAGCCAACCTATAATAGGCTTTTTTTATATCTGCAGCAGAAGCATCTTTAGCCACTCCTAATACATTGTAGTAATCTTTGTCCATAATAGATTATTTATCTTCTTTTGGTTTTTCATCTTCATCTTCTTTTTTCTCTTCTGTTTTTGCCTCTTCGGCTTTGTCTTCTGGCTTTCCCTCTGGTTTCTTTTCTTGAGCCTTTTTATACATTTCCGCACCTATTTTCTGAATGGCCTTAGACAAATCCTCGGTTTTCGTTTTAATACTTTCCAGATCTGAGCCATCTTTTACTTTTTTCAATTCCGCAATCTTTTCTTCCACCTCTTTCTTATCTTGTTCCGAAACCTTGTCTCCGGCATCTTTTAAGGTCTTTTCGGAACTATAAATTAAATTATCCGCTATATTCTTGGCTTCAATCCCTTCTTTTTTTTCTTTATCTTGGGTAGCATGCATTTCAGCTTCTTTTTTCATCTTTTCAATTTCTTCATCAGAAACCCCACAAGAGCCTTCAATTCTAATTGACTGCGTTTTATTAGTTGCCTTGTCTTTGGCCGAAACACTTAAAATTCCATTAGCATCAATATCAAAAGATACTTCAATCTGAGGCATCCCTCTGGGAGCAGGAGGAAGACCATCTAGCATAAATCTACCTAAACTTTTATTGTCTTTAGACATAGAACGTTCTCCCTGTAAAACATGAATCTCTACTGAGGGTTGACTATCTGCTGCTGTTGAGAAAATCTGGGTTTTAGAAGTAGGAACTGTAGTGTTTTTAGAGATTAAAGCTGTGCTAATCCCCCCTAATGTTTC
The DNA here is from genome assembly GCA_964580085.1 of uncultured Candidatus Saccharibacteria bacterium. Taxonomy (GTDB): domain Bacteria; phylum Patescibacteriota; class Minisyncoccia; order Minisyncoccales; family CG1-02-41-26; genus CAYUWK01. The sequence goes on from CAZOJF010000011.1 coordinate 3,015, forward strand.
AATTCCTAAACTTAAAGGGGTTACATCTAATAATAAAACATCTTTTACGTCTCCTTGCAGTATTCCGGCTTGAACTGCAGCCCCAACGGCTACTACTTCATCGGGATTTATTTCTTTACATGGTTCTTTTCCAAAAACCTTTTTAATCTCTTCTTGCATTTTAGGCATTCTGGTTTGCCCTCCCACTAAAACTATTTCCTCGATTTCTTCTGGTTTTAATTTTATTTCCCCCAAAGTTTTTTTAACTAACTCAATCGATTTATCAATATAATCAGAAACCATGTTTTCTAATTTGGCTCTGGTCAATTTATATAATAAATGCTTAGGACCAGCGGCATCCGAAGTAACAAAAGGAAGATTTATTTCCGTTTCCAAGCTGGAAGATAATTCTATCTTTGCTTTTTCGGCTGCTTCTTTTATTCTTTGCAAGGCTAAACTATCTTTAGATAGATCAATTCCTTGGTCTTTTTTGAAACTATCAACTACCCAATCCATTATTTTTTGGTCAAAATCATCTCCTCCTAAATGGGTATCACCTCCGGTTGCTTTTACCTCCACTGTGTCTTCTCCAACATTTAAAATGGAAACATCAAACGTACCCCCGCCAAAATCATAAACCACAATTTGATGATCTTTCTTTTTAGTCAAGCCATAAGCTAAAGCAGCTGCCGTAGGCTCATTTATAATTCTTCTTACTTTGAACCCAGCTACTTCTCCAGCAACTTTGGTGGCTTTCCTTTGAGAGTCATCAAAGTAAGCAGGACAAGTAATAATAGCTTCGTCTATCTTTTCTCCAATTTTTTCTTCAGCATCTTGTTTTAATTTCTGCAATATCATGGCTGAAATTTCTAAAGGTTTATAAAACTTTTCACCCATTTTTACTTCTACTCCGCCGTCTGATCCTTTCCTAATTTCATAAGGTAAAACCTTTTTATCTTTTTGGATTTCATCATCAGAAAACTTTCGGCCAATTAATCTTTTTACCGAAAAAATCGTATTTTCTGGATTAGTAATAGCTTGCCTGCGAGCCAAAATACCTACTAATCTTTCTTTATTTTTGGCCATAGTGACTATGGAGGGAGTCGTTCGGGCTCCTTCTTTATTCTCAACAATCTTTGCTTCTCCGGCTTCAATCAAAGCCATTGCTGAAAAAGTTGTTCCTAGGTCAATTCCTAAAATTTTGGACATATTTTTTAAAATTATTTAATTATTTTTACTTTGGCCGGTCTTATAACTCTGTTATTCAGCATATAACCTTTTTCTAAGACCTCGACAATTACCCCGTGTTTTTTCCCTTTCATTTCTATCTGCCCAATTGCTTCGTGAAAATTAGGATCAAACTGTTCTCCCTGAGGATCTATTCTCTGAACTCCACTTTCCTTAAAAAAACTATGGAACTGATTTTCTATCTGCAATACCCCTTTAACCCAATCAATCCCCTCTAGTTTTTTGGGGATATGTTCTTTTGCTCTTTCTAGATTATCATGAATTTCTAACATTTTTAAAATCCATTCTATCTTAATTGAATTTAAAAAAGTTTCTATTCTTTTGTCTCCTTGCTTTTGATAATTTAAAAAATCAGCCTTTGTTCTTTGCCAGCCAGCCAGATATTCATCCCTTAGTTTTTTACATTCCTTAATTTCTTTTTCAAGATATTCTAGTTCTTTTTTACTTAGTTGCTTTGCTTTTTTTTCCTTGTTCATACTAGCCTATTATAACAAATTAATTCCAATAGTCAATGAGCAACTATTTATAAAAAATTCTTTCAAATCTTAAATCAATATATTCCAGATTTTTTCTTTTTTCAATTAGAATTTCCTTTTCTAAAAGAACTCTTAATTTTGTAATTTGTAATTTAATATCTTTTTCTAAGCTGAAATAGATATCCCAACCTTCTTTGGTCTCAATATTTAATCTTTTTTCAGAAACAATAATAAAATCTTTAATTTCAATTTTCAAGTTATTTCTTAATACTTTTTTTATCTCTAAAAAATCTTTTATTTTATCTTTTAACAAAAAAGATTCTCCTATAATAAAGTCTTGATTTAACCCAGCTGAAGAAATTATTAATTGATCCCTAATCAATTCTGGCTCAACTTGCCTAAACGTTAACCCATTCTGATCAATGGAAAAACATTGGCTATGGTCTACAGAACATAAAACAGCAACTTCTTGTTTTTCTGTAACCTGAATTATAAAAACATCTGGCATTTTTCTCTTTAAGTTTAATTCTAAAATTTCTGGAAATTGGTTCAAGATTTTGCTATTTATTTCCTTAGATTTTAATAAAAATATATTCTTATTTATTTCTTGGTTGGTCATCTCTCCAATATTCGCTTTTAAATATTCGTTAGAACTTAATATTTGAATTTCCTTTATTTTAAAAACGTCTGAGAAGATAAAAAAATAAATTAATCCGGATATTAAAACAACCCCCAAAGAAAAAAACCAAAAAGATTTACTTTTTAAAAAGGAAAGATTAAGATTTTTCTTTCGAAGAGCTCTTTTTTTTCTACTAATCCTATAGTGCTTCATTTTTTAGACCGAAATTTATAATTTTCTCAAGTAATTTTGAAAAAGAAATATTGTCTGCCTTGGCTGCTTTTGGTAAAAGACTATTGGGAGTTAATCCGGGGATAGTGTTATTTTCTAACACATATATTTTATCTTTTTTTAAGATCATATCTATCCTGCTAAATCCTTTACAATCTAATAGTTTATAAACCTTTAGAGCCAATTCTTGGGCCTTTTTGGTTATCTTAGCTGGAATCCTAGCTGGAGATATTTCCTCACAAAACTTAGCATCATACTTAGCCTGAAAATCAAAAAACTTAGTTTTAGGAATAATTTCCACTATAGGTAACGCTCTAATATCTTCATTCCCTAAAACACCCACTGTAATTTCCTTCCCTTTAATATATTCTTCTATAATAACTTTATTATCTTCTTTCCAAGCTTTTTTAATCCCCCTTTTTATATCCTTTTTGTTTTTAATGATAGATATACCAACACTTGAACCAGAATTAGATGGTTTGGTAACACAAGGTAAGCCAACTTTATTAATTATCTCTTTAGAATTTATCTTTTGATTTCCAACAATGATAAACTTAGGAGTAAGAATCTTTTCCTGCATAAACAACCTCTTGCTAGTGATTTTATCCATACTAACAGCTGAAGCCATTATTCCTGGACCCGTATAAGGAACATTAAGAAGTTCTAACATTCCCTGAATTGACCCGTCTTCCCCTCCTTTACCGTGCAGAGCAATAAAGCAAATATCTATTTTATTCTTGGAAATATCAAAGAACAACTTTGGTAAATCTTTCTTGGTGTCGTAGAGACTAACTATAAACTTATTTAAATTCATATATTGGGCTACTGTTTTCCCCGTAGAAAGAGATACCTCTCTTTCATTGGAAACACCTCCCATTAATATGGCTACTTTAATTTTCTTTTTTCCAATCATATTTATTTGTTATTTTTTCAACTATTTTTTCCATTTCCATACTTAGGGATCCTTTCACTAAGATAACGTCATTTTCTTTTATAATCTCCTTAATAAATTCTATTATTTTATCTTTTTCCGAAAAATGAAAAACCTTATCTTTAAAAGCATTATTTTCCAATACTTGATCAGAAATATATTTAGCTTTTTCCCCAAAAGTAATTAAATAATCCATATTTGTTTTAGATATCATTTCTCCTATTTGTCTATGTAATTTCTCCGAGTCTTTGCCCATCTCGAGCATATCGCCTAAAACAGCTATTTTTCTTTGTCCAAAAGAAAGATTATTTAAAGCCTGAATCGCTTTCTTTAATGCTTCTGGAGAAGAATTATAAGTATCATCGATAACTATACTATTTTTTATTCCGGCAAGTTTCTGCATTCTTCTTGATAATATTTTATATGTTTTAAGTGACTTAATTGTTTCATCTAATTCCAGATTAAAACAAATGCCCACGCTCACTCCTGCTAAAATAGGATAAATTTGGTAATCAGCAATTGCATCTTTTAACTCTAAGGAAACAATTTGATCTTTACAATTAATTTTAAACTTTAATCCTGAATCATTATATTCTATTTCTAGAGCATTAATGTCAGCATCTTTGTTTAACCCATAAGTTAATAATTTTGAACTTACTTTTTCTTTAACTTTATAAACATCACAATTATCCATATTAAATATAACTGAGCCGTCTTTTTCTAAGTAAGAAAAGGGCGTAGTTTTTTCTTCAAAAATATTATTAACATTTTCAAAAAACTCCAAATGAACAGGCGTTATAGCCGTTAAAACTACAACTTTTAATAACTTCTGAGGAATCATATCCATTAGATATTTAATATCACCCTTTTTATCAGCAGCCATTTCTAAAACTAAGAACTGGGGATAATCTTTATTCTTGAATATGTTTAATAAAATAGCTTTTAGAAAAATTCCGAGCCATTTAAAAAGTGATTTTTCACCCGAATCACAATTAATAATAGTTAAAGGAACACCTATCTCATTATTATAATTTTTAATACTCCTTCTAGTTTTAAATTTCCCCGATAAAACAGAATAAATTGCTTCTTTGGCTGAAGTTTTTCCAATACTCCCCACTATAACAACTATCTTAGGTTGATATTTTCGAAGAGTTATTTCGGCAAAAAACCTTAATATTTTTTGGAGAATTTTTTCTAAAAACATTATTTAAAAATTATTTTTTTAAAAACTCTTAATAGTTTATAAACCTTATACCATGTTCTTTGGAACACAATGTCTTTTCCTTGGGCATATATAAATTCTTTCCCACCAAAACCTTTTTTAAAAGCAGTTAGTCCCGGCCATTTTTTTTCATCAATTCCCCAAAAATTATATTCTCTACATTTTTCATCTTTAAAAAACTTTATGCGCTCCCATTGTAATAAATTGGGAGCTTTTAATGCTCGGTATTCCCAATCCGAAGCACTATGAATACATTGTCCTTGACCACCAAAAATAACCAGAATACCAGCTCCAATAACTTTTCCCTGATAATCAGCTAAACATAATTTAACTTTAAAATCTTTACTATTAAAATCAAATAGTTTTTTATAATGTTCTGGTTCAAAAGCATGAAATTTATCTCTTTGAGTAGTTTTTTTAATCAAATTATAAAACTCGGGACTATATTCATCTTGGAATTTAACCTGTACTCCTTTTCTTTGAGATAGTTTTATATTATATCTAACTTTCTCTGTAAAATTCTTTAAAATTTCTTCTTTGTCTTGATCTAGAGATAAAATTAATGTTTTTTGGGGTTGAATTCTTTTCAAAGGATTATTAAAATCTCTTTCTTCAAATAAAGGACAAATTGGTTCCACTTTTAAAAAAACTGCTTTCTTGGTAATTTGCTTTATATGTTTAACCAAAAAATCAAAAATCTTTCTTCTTTCTTTGTAATCTTGCCTGAAGATTGGTCCAAAGGGAATATAAAAAAAAGATTTTCCCAAAAATGGGAAAGCTTGTTTTATTATTTGAACTTGAGCTATTATTAAATTATTTTCAGATATTACAAATCTTAAAACCTTTTCTCCTAAAGCAGTTTGAAACTCCCCCCATTCAAAGGATTGGAGAAAATTCCCTTTATTATTGATGACAAATTCATTCCATTTATTTTTTTCAACTTTCTCATTTATTTCTAACATTTCTGTTAGTTATTTTATTAATCCCTAAGTATTTTTGTAAAACTTTTGGTATTTTCACGCTGCCATCTTTTTGCTGATAACATTCTAAAAGAGATATTAAAATACGAGGACAAGCAACAATAGTATCATTCAAAGCATGAACATATTTAATTTCTCCTTTTGATGTCTTATATTTAATATTTAATCGACGGGATTGCCAATCGCTCGTATTAGAAGCAGAATGAGTTTCTCCATAAGCATTCCTGGAAGGTATCCAAGACTCAATATCATACATTTTTCTTTTTCCGGCCCCCATATCACCAGTACAAATTTGCAAAACCCTATAAGGTAATTTCAAATCTTTAACTACTTCCTCAGAATTTTGCCTCATTTTTTCTAGCCACTTATCTGATTCTTTATTATCATTTTTACATAAAACAATATGCTCTACCTTCATAAACTCATGAAGCCGATATAACCCTTTCGTATCTTTGCCATAGCTTCCTATTTCCGAACGATAACATTGGGAAAAACCACAAACTTTTATGGGCAAATCTTTTTCTTTAAAGACTTTATCCGAAAAATAAGCTAACAAAGGTGGTTCTGACGTACCTGCTAAAAATAAAGGCTCTTTGATTGAACTGCCGTCAGCTAATTTACCTGGGTTAGCAACTTGATAAACATCTTCTTTGCCTGTGGGAAAATGCCCACTGCCAAATAAAACAAATTCTTTTAATAATGTCGGAGGAATCATAAATTCAAATCCTTTGTTCACCATTTTCTGGATACTATACATAATCAGAGCTATTTGCAAAAGAGCTAGTTCATTTTTTAGAAAATATCCTCTGAATCCGGAAACCTTAGTTCCTCTTTCAAAATCGGCCAAATTTAAATCCTTTACTAATTGAATATGACTCTTAACTGGAAAAGCAAACTTTGGTATTTCCCCCCATTTATATACTTGTTTATTATTCTTTTCATCTTTACCAATTGGAGTATCATCGGAATATATATTAGGGACTAAAAGCATTAATTCTTTATATTCTTTTGTTACTGGTTTAAGCTCTTCTTTAATTTTTTTAAACTTTGTTTTTATCTCTTTAGCTTTTTCTATGTCTTGCTTCCCTAATTTTTTTTGCTCAAATCTAAGAGTTTCTGATTCTTGAATCATTTTTCTTCTGGTCTGATCTAAGGATAAAAGTTTATTTATATCAAGATCAATTCCTTTGGTCTGACAAACCTTTTTTATTTTGTCAGGATTTTTACGAATAAAATTTATATCTAACATATTTTTATCTGGATCGCATTAAAGGAAACAATATTATCTCCCTTAAGGCATTAGAGTTAGTTAAAAGAGCCACTAATCTGTCTATACCCATCCCAAAACCAGCTGCCGGAGGCATTCCATACTCTAAAGCTTCTAAAAAGTCTTCATCCATTCTTTGGGCTTCCTCTAGTCCCAACTTAAAGAATCTTTCCTGTTCTTGAAATCTTTTTCTCTGTTCTAGGGGATCATTTAATTCTGAGAAGGCATTAGCCAATTCTATCCCTCCTATAACTAACTGGAAATTGGCTAACTTTTTAGGATTGTTTTCCAAGGCTTTAGCCAAAGGCTGAAAGCCAAATGGATGGTGAATTATAAATGTGGGCTGTAAGATTTTTGGACGACAGAACTTTTTATAAATTTCATCCGCAATTTCTGCTTTTGGTCTCCCCTTTTCAATTCCAACCCCAATTTCCTTTGCTTTTTTGAATAATGCCTGTTGGTTAATTTCATCTAAATCTATCTTGGTATATTTTTTAATTAAATCTGAAAATTCTATTCTTTTCCAAGGAGCTTTAATATTTATTTTCTGACCATCCTGTTCTATCTCTAACTTTCCAAAAACCTTTTTAACAACATAAACAAACATTCTTTCGGTCATTTTCATTAAATCTTTATAATCAGCATAAGCCCAATAAAATTCAAAATGGGTATACTCTGGATTATGTGATTTATCCATACCTTCATTTCTAAAGCATTTCCCAATCTCATAAACCTTATCAAAGCCACCAATTAAAAGGCGTTTTAGATAAAGCTCGGTAGCAATTCTTAAATATAAATCAATATCTAAAGAGTTTAAATGGGTTTTAAATGGTTTGGCCCGGGCTCCACCATAAATTGGTTGTAAAACAGGAGTTTCTACTTCTAAAAATTCTTCTTTTTCCAAAAAATCTCTTAGGCTTTTAATAATTTGGGAACGAATTTTAAAATTCTTCTTAATATCTGGATTAAACATTAAATCTAAATAGCGTTTTCTATATCTTTCTTCAACGTCTTGCAACCCATGCCACTTTTCAGGTAAGGGTAATAATGTTTTAGTTAGCATTCTAAAATCAGCAGCCTGAATTGTTTTTTCTTTTGTTCTAGTTTTAAATAAATCCCCTTTTACTTCCACAAAATCACCAATATCAAAAATATCTTTAAAAAAATTATACTTTTTTTCTCCTACATTATTTTTTCTCAGTAAAACCTGTATTTTTCCTGAACCATCTTCTACGTCTAAAAAAACAGCTCCTCCATGACCTCTAATATTTTTTAATCTACCCGTAATAATTACTTGCTTACTCCCCTTCTCTAATTTAGTAAAATCTTTAATAACCTCACTTATTTTATGAGTTCGTTTCGTTTTTAGAGGATAAGGATTAATCCTTGAATTTATAATCTTTTTTAATTTATCCTGTCTATTTTTTTTAATTTCTGATAAATTAGCCATATTTTTTATTATAATACAAAAACCTCTAATGACCAAATTTTAAGTTAAATTATTCTTCATTAATATTTTCTATCTCTTGATCAAAATACCAATTAAGTATTTCTTTAGATGCTTTTAAGGATGCTCTTTGCATCCCGGGAACTTCTTCAATAAGCACAACTAAAACTATTTCTGGGTTCTGATAAGGAGCAAAAGTACCTACCCATTCTTCATAAATCTCCTTAGACCCTATTTGAGCTGTCCCGGTTTTAGTAGCTACCTCTACGGGCAAAGAATTAAGTGAAAAAGCTGAACCGCTAGGGAGAGAAACTGATTGTCGCATACCTTGTCTAACAATATCTAAGTTTTCTTGTTTAATAAAATTATTAGAAATAATTTCGGGGTTTATTTCTTCAACTAATTCTTTTTCGGAATTAATAACCCTATCAACTAATTTCGGCTTATAAAGTGTACCATTATTAGCAATAGCTGAAAAAGCAGAAGCAATTTGAATAGGAGTAGCCAAAAAATAACCTTGTCCGATAGAAAGATTATAGGTGTCTCCCAAATACCATATTTGTTGAGCTCGGGCCTGATTTGCGAAATACTTTTCTTTCCATTCTGCATCTGGTACCCTGCCTTGAACTTCTCCAGGCAAATCAATTCCTGTTTTTTGCCCTAAACCAAATTTCTCCAGATATTCTTTAATTTTATCAACCCCCAGCCCAATAAAATGTTTGGGAAGTCTCAAATCAGCAAAGGATGGTCTAATATATCCGCCCCCAATTATATAAAAGAAAGGGTTGATTGATTCAGCTAAGGCTCTTTTTATGTCGGATAATCCATGAAATTTCCAATCTACAAAACATTCTTTTTCTTTACTATAGATATTTTCCAAACAAAGATTTAAAGGACAATAGAGTTGAGTATCTTCTTCAACAACCCCTTCCTCCAAAGCCGCACTGGCAATTAAGGGCTTAATAGCTGAACCGGTAGGATAAAGTCCGCTAATTGCTCTGTTAATTTGGGGATTTCTTTTGTCTTGATTAAGATTATCAAATTCTTCTTGGCTAATTCCCTGAGCAAAAAGATTATTGTTAAAAGTTGGAAGAGAAATCAATGCTAAAATGTTCCCATTTCTGGGATCTAAAGCAACAACAGCTCCTTTTTCTGAACCTACTTTTTCCATTGCTTCTCGCAATTCTTCATCAACTTTTTTTTGCAAAGAAAAATCTAAATTTAAAACTAAACTATTACCAGATTCAGGATATTTAATTATTTTTCTAGAAATTTCTTTCCCTTGAACCGTTTTTTCAATTTGAATTTCTCCTTTTCTCTCTTTTAAAATATTCTCGTATGATTTTTCCAATCCTTCTCTCCCTACATAGTCTAAGATTGAACAATTTTCACATTCTTCAAGTTCGGATGTTTTTATTTTCCCCATATATCCTAAAACATGAGCTAGGTCACAACTTTCTTCATATCTCCTAATTGAATTCTCTCTTATTTCAAAACCGGGAAACTTTTCCGGTTCGGCTTGTAAAGAAATTAATGCCCGATAAGATAGATTCCTCGTTATTATCCCCTTATCAGCATTTAAATCTACTTCCGAACCAATAATGTCGGAAACATTTTTTATTATATTTGTTTTTTTAATTTCATCTTCTGGCAATTTAGATATATTTAAAACTAAATCAAAACTTGATTGATTCCAAACTAATTGTTCTAAGTTTTTATCATAAATAACGCCTCGAGATGCTTGTAATTTTAAAACTGCAAACTTGTTCCTTTCCGAAAGCAATTTATAATCATTTCCTTGGGTAATTTGTAAATGAAAACATAAAGCCCAAAGAAGTCCAAAAAGAATAAAACAAATAAAAATAAAAACAAGAAAAACTTGTTTAGTTAAGGGAACTTCTATTTTTTTATCATACATTTCAAAATCCTGTTTTTGTTTTTTTAAAAAACTATCCAGAGAAATTTCTTCGATTCCGATTTCCTTGGCCCTGCTCTTAATTTTTCTATTTTTAAAAAGATCTTTCATAATTTAATTTGGATTAAACTTAATAAAAAATTATAAAAAACCAAACAAAAGGAGAATATAAAAATTAAATATAAAATATTCAATTTTTGAAAAAACTTTGAAGATTTTTTAATAATCATGGCCATTGCTAAAAAAAGTATCCCGGAAGTTCCTAGGGGCATTTCCGAATAAATATCTAAGATAAGTCCCGCCCAAAAAGACAAAATAATGCTTGATTTATAATCTAAAATATTTAAAACAAAAACAAAAACCAAAACAAGATTGGGAATCATTCCATAAATTGCAAAATGGGGCAAAAAACTTTGCTGAAATAAAACCAAGAAACAAATAACTAGAATTAATAATAATTCCTTTCTCATAACTCTTTTTGAGAAATAAAGTTTTTAATTACAAATAAAGTTCCTGATAAATTATTTTTAAAATATGGTTCAATTTCAGCTTCCTGGAAATTGGATACATCGCTATTTTTAACTTCTTTTATCTCTCCGACTAAAAGGTCTTTAGGGAAAACTCCGGCTAAAATTGTAGTAAAAACAAGGTCTCCTTCGCCAATATCTTTTTCTTGGGGCACAAGATCAAGATCAATTTTCAAATTGCCCTGGCCCTGGGCTAGCCCATAAATTTCATTAACGTTTTTCTCATCGTCTTTTTTTTGTATTTGGACATCAAAATTACTTTCTTTATTTGAAATAAGCAAAACTCTGGAAAAATCTTTATATACCTTATCAATACTTCCAATTATAACTTTCTCTTTAGTTATAACTGGCATATCTTTTAAAATTCCTTTTTCTGCTCCTCCGGATATAAGGATAAAATCTCCATTTGTTTCTCTACTTATTGATTCAACTAAAATTAATTCAAATTCTTTATTTAATTCAAGATCTAAAACTTCTTTTAATTCTTGATTTTCTTTTTTAAGCTCCCTGATTTTTTGAAGATCAACTAAAAGCTTTTGGTTTTGCCTTAAAATCTCTTGATTATTTCTTTTCAAGTTTTTATTTTCTAAAAAGGATTGAAAAAAGTTTGTCGAACTATCCCCCATTTTCCAAAAGAAGCCTTGAACAGGAGAAGTTAAATTATAAAAACTATTTTTGGTAATATCTAAAAAAAACCTATTTATAAATATTAAAAGTAAAAAGACAATAATAACTAAAATAATTTTGTTAATCTTCATTTAAGTTTAATAAGTTTATTTTATTATTATAACTGAAAAATCCGTAAAATTAAAGAAAAAACCCCTCAGGGGGGTTTCAATTGTAACCATTATAAGAGAGCTACCTACTTTCGCAGGAAAACCTACTATCATCGGCCCTTGGAGATTTCACTTCTGTGTTCGGAATGGGAACAGGTGGAGCACTCCTGGCATAGCCCCCTTATAATAGTCGCAATTTTGTGAATTTATAATTACTAATTACCAGCCAATAGGCCTTATCTAAAAATATAATAGATTATTAGTACTCCTCGGCTGAATGAGTTGCCTCACTTACACCTAGAGCCTATCAACCTCATAGTCTTTGAGGAATCTAAGAGTTCTAATCTTGGGGTGGGCTTCGTACTTATATGCTTTCAGTACTTATCCCTTATTAACTTAGCTACTCGGCAATGCCGTTGGCACGACAACCGATACACCAGAGGTTAACTCAATCCGGTCCTCTCGTCAATTTATTCTCGTATTTCTACAAGCTCAGACTATATCTTCACCCACCAAGTTTTTAAAAAACTAAATGGGGCCGACGTATTATAATGGTTTAATTCCTGTTTACCAGGTACCCATTATCTTGGCATAAAGCCTCAGTCGTTACGGGGTTATTGCTCAAACTTGAGCTAAACTTCCCACGATATTACCTTAATATTTATTCGGTCCTCAAGTTTATTGTACCATAAAATATTAGGACCACCAATATTTCATAGTCACTGCAACCAAATAAATAAATGAAGGTTTCACCGTTATTAGTCGAATTGTCATTACGGATTACTCCGTAAAGTAGCAATTTCTTACTAGGATCAAATTCCCTCAAAACTCGCCGCCTACGGTAGATAGGGACCAACCTGTCTCACGCTATTTATTATCTCACTTGTTACCAAGTGTATGGACTATACCACCATCCTGATATATTAAAATTTAT
>CAZOJF010000012.1:0-15238 GCA_964580085.1 uncultured Candidatus Saccharibacteria bacterium
CAGTGGTTCCGCTGGTACGAGTTTGATGACCGTCATCTAATCTTCCCCATTGGAATAGGTCACCATAGGCATCAGAGTCATTATAGGCATTAGCTACTTGTAAGGCACCAAGGTTTCTGTCCAGCCAACATCTGCCAGTAGTTGCATTATAAACTGTTCCGTAGGTAACGCTACTGCCTTTGTAAGTCCAAGTGACTGTATAGCCGCAAGATTGTTGTTCCAGTGACAACCAACTTGTTCCGTCGCAGCCATAAAATTTCTTAACGGAAGAATCATAGCGTACCGCTCCTGCGCTATCAGCATCACAAGTGTCTTGGGTTCCTATTTTTATAGCACCATCCACGTCTAATTTTGTTTTTGGATCTGTTGTCCCGATGCCAACGTTGCCGCTTTCCACAAAAAGATTGTTCTCTATCACTACGTTACCTGTTCCATCTACACTGGTTATGCCACACGCGCTACCAGAACAGATATAGATATCACCATTAGGTAAAGTTATGTCACCGCCAGAAGGAGTGATAGTTAAATTGCCATTAGCATCAACTTTGAATTGGGCATAATTACTGGCATCGGTTTGGGTAAGAGTTAACTGAGCGTCAGAAGTATCATAAACATCTAAACTTGACGCTGCACTGCGTGTCCCAATGCCGACATATCCTGTTGCCGTGTCTACATATAGAACTGGAGTTGAGGAAGTTCCCACTTGGAGGTTGCCCCAGATATCCAGTTTGGTTGATGGGGTAGTTGTCCCGATGCCGACGTTGCCTTCTTTTGTTATCCTGACCCTTTCAGCCAAAGCCCCGCTATCTCTCGTATAGAACCTTAAATCAGTTTGAGGAATTGTAGAGGAAGCATTACCAAAGACAGAAGCAATCTGAGATAAATTAACTACACTACTATCATCTGCTTCAGCCGAAAACAATAATCCAGAACCAATGTTAGCCAAGCCAACTGCATCACTAAAGATATGTTCAAAATTAGCAACATTAGAAATCAAAGTAGTTGAAGCTGTAGATGAACGGACAGTTAGCTTTTCAGTCGGTCCCGTATTGCCGATGCCGACGTTGCCAGAGGATTTCTGAATATACAATTGATTTGTATTGACTATTAGATCGCCAGCAACTGTAGTTGTGGCTAAAGTAGAAGTGCCAGTAACATCCAAAGTGCCAGCGATAGCAGTATCACCTGATGCAGCCGTAACTTGGAATTTATTGGTATTAATGTTGAAGTTGCCAGTAACATCCAAAGTGCCAGCGATAGCAGTGTTGCCAGTTAAGGTGCTGGCGCCACTGACAGTTAATTTGGTAGCGGTAGTGGTGGCTAAGGTAGAAGTTCCTGTTACTGATAAAACTCCTGCCAAGGTTAATCCTCCTCCGCTGGTAAAGTCAGTTCCGGCATTGCCAATATTGATAATAAGCTGGTCAGACATATTAAGCTGGCCGGTTAATGTTGTGGTTGCCAATTTAGCTTGAGCGTTAGCATCAATATAATAAGTTGTTCCATTGGCAAAGTATATCGGAACGGAACCTAATTGAATGTCTTTTGAAAAAGTAGTAGTGGCGGTGGAGAAAGTCCAGCCGCCAGTGATGTTTTCCGATGCCGCTATTCTTGGATAAACAGTCCCGTCGTTAATATCCGCTTCATTGATAGTGATAGTGTTGTTGGCCGTGTCAATGGTTGCTCCGGTTATTGTTCCTATGGTGGCAGTACCAATAACATATAGAGCTGTCGAAGGTGTTGTAGTGCCTATGCCAATATATCCTGAAGGATCAATATATAAAGTGCCTGAATCAAAGTCTATCGGATAACCCATAGTAATTGTTGTTGTGGCGTCCAAGGTCATTGTGTTAGTAAATTGAGCCCAGTCAAGAGAATTGGCAGTGACTGAAGAAGCGCCAACAGTCCCCCATTGAGGAACTGTGCCGTCAGAATATAAAACTGTGTTAGCACCGCCAATAGTTCTAATTCCCATTGTTCCTAAACTTGAGAAATATGGAATACTTCCAGTAGTAATTGCTCCCCAGTTCTGGCCTGTTCCTCCCCATTGAGTCCCTACTATTGTTCCCTGCCAAGTACCAGTAGCAATGGTTCCTATGCTTGCCAAAGAAGAAGCTGAAAGAAGATTTGATAAAGTGTCAATTGCTGATTCTATTGTTGATTCAGTTGTAGCGTCTATACTATCAATATTACTTAAAGTAAGAGTGCCTGAAGAATCAGAAAGGGCTAAAGATGAACCAATAGTCAGAGCGTTAGAAATAGTTGTTGTGGCTAAAGTAGAAGTGCCAGTAACATCCAAAGTGCCAGCGATAGCAGTATCACCTGATGCAGCCGTAACTTGGAATTTATTGGTATTAATGTTGAAGTTGCCAGTAACATCCAAAGTGCCAGCGATAGCAGTGTTGCCAGTTAAGGTGCTGGCGCCACTGACAGTTAATTTGGTAGCGGTAGTGGTGGCTAAGGTAGAAGTTCCTGTTACTGATAAAACTCCTGCCAAGGTTAATCCTCCTCCGCTGGTAAAGTCAGTTCCGGCATTGCCAATATTGATAATAAGCTGGTCAGACATATTAAGCTGGCCGGTTAATGTTGTGGTTGCCAATTTAGCTTGAGCGTTAGCATCAATATAATAAGTTGTTCCATTGGCAAAGTATATCGGAACGGAACCTAATTGAATGTCTTTTGAAAAAGTAGTAGTGGCGGTGGAGAAAGTCCAGCCGCCAGTGATGTTTTCCGATGCCGCTATTCTTGGATAAACAGTCCCGTCGTTAATATCCGCTTCATTGATAGTGATAGTGTTGTTGGCCGTGTCAATGGTTGCTCCGGTTATTGTTCCTATGGTGGCAGTACCAATAACATATAGAGCTGTCGAAGGTGTTGTAGTGCCTATGCCAATATATCCTGAAGGATCAATATATAAAGTGCCTGAATCAAAGTCTATCGGATAACCCATAGTAATTGTTGTTGTGGCGTCCAAGGTCATTGTGTTAGTAAATTGAGCCCAGTCAAGAGAATTGGCAGTGACTGAAGAAGCGCCAACAGTCCCCCATTGAGGAACTGTGCCGTCAGAATATAAAACTGTGTTAGCACCGCCAATAGTTCTAATTCCCATTGTTCCTAAACTTGAGAAATATGGAATACTTCCAGTAGTAATTGCTCCCCAGTTCTGGCCTGTTCCTCCCCATTGAGTCCCTACTATTGTTCCCTGCCAAGTACCAGTAGCAATGGTTCCTATGCTTGCCAAAGAAGAAGCTGAAAGAAGATTTGATAAAGTGTCAATTGCTGATTCTATTGTTGATTCAGTTGTAGCGTCTATACTATCAATATTACTTAAAGTAAGAGTGCCTGAAGAATCAGAAAGGGCTAAAGATGAACCAATAGTCAGAGCGTTAGAAATAGTTGTTGTGGCTAAAGTTGAAGTGGCGGTTACTCCCAACCGGCCGGTGATAGTGGTGTCTCCAACCAAAGAGATTGTGGTACCGGTGGCATAGATATTTCCTGAACTATCAATTGCTAATCTGGCTGTTTCTCCATGGTATAAGGTAAAGGCAGATGTAGTGGCAAACTTCTGAATCAGATCTTCTCCTGCTTCTAAATAAAGTGTCCCAATAGAGAAAATAGAAGGAGTTGAAGTTGAAGAGATGTATAAAGGGAAGTTGATGTCAAAACGGTCATTGTTAGCATCCCAAGCCAGAATGGCATGGGCAGGAATTCCTCCACCTCGGTAAAAGCGGAGATAGGAAGATTCAGTAGTAGTGGCGTCAGTATTAATAGTAAAGGTTTCACCAGTCACTCCTCCTAAACTAGTGGTGGCTGATATGTAGAGATTGGTGGCATGGAGCTCCTTGAAATATCCGTATCCCCAGTCAGTGCCGGCTTCGCCGATGTACTGCTCGCCTGCAGCTTGAGGCAATATGCTCCCTGAAACAAGGATGTTTCCTGACACAGTTAGGGCTTCGGTTAAACTGGCTGCCCCTACTCCTAATCTGGTAATAGTTGTTGTGGCTAAAGTGGTGGTAGCCTGGACTACCAAATTGCCAGTGGTGGTAGCTGAACCTGAAAAAGTAATTCCTCCAGTTAAAACAATATTGCCTGAAGTGTCTATATTAAATCTCTCAGTTCCTGCCACTCCCAAAGCAAAAGCATTGGTTGATGTAACGGTTAATGTGTCTCCTGATTCAATAGTAAGGGCTGAAGTGGCATCAATTTTATCTGTTGTAATATCAATTGTTCCTCCAAAATGGCCAGACACAGCGTAAATGTCCTGCCATCTGTAAGAAGAAGAACCCAAATCATAATTATTATCTGTATAGGGATATATGTTTGAACTTATGTATCCAGTAAAGATAATTGGTGTGGAGGTTGAAGCTCCAAAACTAGTAGTAGCTGTTGGAGTGATACTGACTGTTCCTGTATTTTCAAAAAGAATATTGCCTGTACCAGCAGTATGGAATAATTGAGATGGTTCTGTTGTCCCTATCCCTAATCTCGTAATAGTAGTTGTGGCTAAAGTGGTAGTGGCTTGGACTACCATATCGCCGGTTGTAGTGGCTGAACCAGTAATAGTAGTGCCTCCAACAAGAGCAATGGTTGTGCCAGTAGCAGAGATATTTCCTGATGAATCAACTGCTAATCTGGCTGTTTCTCCATGATATAAAGTAAAGGCAGAGGTAGTAGCGAATTTTTGGGTTAGGTTGCCGGCTGAAGTTAAATAAATATCGCCTGAAGTAGCTGTTTGAATTGTTAATTTAGATTCAACAACCTGCCAGGTTGAAGTGGCATTGCCCGTAAGATTTAATCCTCCTGTTGAAGCTATCGTGGAGTCACCCGCCGAAGAAACCGAACCAGTTAAATAGTTTGAATTATCATAGGCAATTTTGAATTGAGGAGTAGAGGTTGATGTCAAAGTCAAAGCTCCTTTCTCAGCAATCTGGAAAACAGTATTTCCTGAGTCCTGAAATCTGACAATCGGTCCAGAACCTGTTTGATTAACAACCAGAACCGGGTTAGTGCTTGAAGCAGTATACGAAACAATTCCTGTTCCTGTCTGAGTACCTTGTACTGTTAAGTTTCCTGTAGTAGTTAAGTTTCCAGTTGAATCAATTGTTAGATAATTGGTAGTGTCTCCAACAGTGAATGTGTTTTCAATAGCAACTGGAGAAAGGAATTCCGAAGTGGCATTAACTGTTAATCTGTCAGATGAATCAGACCCAAGAGAAGTTGAATCGCCAACTCCTAAGTTTGTAATTCCTGCTGAACCAGAAACACCGAGAGAGGAAAAAATTCCTACTCCGTCAACTTGTAATCCTTGAGAAGCAATATAAACTGGAGCAGTTGTAATTTGCGTATAAGGTGGATTAGTTTGAAGCTTTGAAGTTAGAATTTGAAGATTTCTTATATCTCCTTCCCATTTTTGAATTCCAGCAATCTGAGATTTTAATTTTGCTAATTCTTGATCATCAATTTTAATTATCTCTTTTGTAATTTCTTTAATTGGTTCAACCTGAGTAATTTTAGAAACTTCTTTTATAATTTCTTTGGCAACAATTCCTTCTTCTTTTAATCTTTCTAATTCTGTTTTAATATTATTTATTTCTTCTCTATCTCTTTCTTCAAATTCTTGTCTGGAAATTTCAAATTGGGAACTAGGTATAATTTTCCAAGGACGAATTACAAATTCATAACCTCTTTTTATCGGAGAAAAAAGTTTACTTGTAATTTCTCCTGTAAATTTTTTAAAGTTTCTAATATTGTCACTAATGGAACTTTTTATATAATCTGGAATTTCAATATTTGCAAAAAGATTATTGTCCCAAACTTTTTTGGAAATTATATTTATAAATACAATTGCTTCTTCATTTACATATTCAAAAACTCCTTTAACATATCTAGCAAATTTAGTTTCTGAAATTTCATTAAAAATTATGTCTTTGCCTATAATTATTTTTTCACTTACGTCTTTAATATTTTTAATAACATACTGACTTGATTCTGTCTTGAGTAAATATTCAATATATTCATCCACATATTCAAATGCGTATTTTATAGATTTAGATGTATATTCAAATACTTTACTTTCAGATATATCTTTAACTGTTTCATTTACACCCAGGTCTATGGAAGTTATTACAGAACCCACAACAGAAGATAATGGTTTTAAAATAGAATTACTATAATATCCAAAAGCAACTCCTCCTGAAAATAAAATAAAAACCAGTATTGCCACTGCAATGATAGCGTGTGACAACACTGGTCGTTTATATGTAAAATCACGATTATTTTTCTGCGTATCGCTTATCCGATTTCCATTATATCTATTAATGTTTTTCTTGTCATTATTGTCATTGTGCTCTTCTTTGTATTCTTCGGCATTATTTGTATATTCTTCAAGCCATTCTTTTTTAGTAACCCAATTTCTTCCAAGCTTTACTGCTTTTAACTTTCCTTGTCTTGCTCTTAAGCTCAAATAGTCCTGAGAGTAATCAGAAAAGTTTGACGCCTGTTTAAGCGATATGTATTGTGAATTATCCTTATGCATTAATCAATTATCGCTTATCAGATATACTTGTCAATAGCGAGTTATCCACAGGCTTAATAAGGGTTTTAGCTATATTAAACACTCTGGCCTTAATTAAAAATTGCTTAACTAAATTAAGCAATTTTAATGGTAATAAAAACTAATTATATGTCTATCAAAACTGATAAACAATCTTTTCAAGGTTTTTAACCGCTAGATTGGATAAGTTTATTTCTCTAACCTTTTTATTCGCTTTTTGGATACTTACTATTTTTAGAATAGTATTAATTTCTTTATTTGTATTCACAAAATTAACTAAGATATTTTTTATCATTAATTGTTTTCTTAAGTTTATTAATTCATCAGCAAAAGATCGTGAAATAAAATTCACTTTGGTAAAATTTAATTCAACAATAGTATTTTCTAAATTCTGTGTAAAAATCCTTTCTTTAACTAAATCAATGGCCTGACGAGTGGCAATATTTTTACTGATAAGACTGAAAAGATTAATTTTAATAATTTTTTGCTTCTTCATATAATTTATAATAACATAATTTATATTTTATTCAATATATTGAGTATAATCTATCTTTTCTCTAGTTTTATTAACTCTCAATAAAACAATTGTACCTTGCCAATAGCAATTAAGATCAAACAATATTCTTTTATTCCTATTTCTATAATATCCGCTTTTTCCAGAGAGAATAAGAAATTCACCATTTAATGAAGATTTCGTTATTAATTTTTCGGTTGTCCATAAGCCAAATCCCCTATCTTCTTTTTTAGTTGACTTCCCGCTTAAGGCCAACATAATAGCTTCTGCATCATTGGATATCTTAACCCCCTAACTGTTTTTTGAAAATCTCTCCATTCTAAAGTTAATTTTATGAATTTTTGCTAAAAACTTTAATGTAGCCTGAACCGAAGGGTTATCAGTGTTTTTAAGTATCAAGCGTTCGCCGAATCTATTAAGTAAACAAGTTAAGAATTCATCGCCCCAAGAAGGATTAAAAGTTATGACTCCTTCAAAGTCAACTATAACTTCTTCATCTTTTTTTATATCTTTTAAAGACGGCCCAAAAGCAGCAAAAGATTCTTTGCCAAATTGTCGACTATTTAAAGTTGTCCCAAATTTTCTTAAAAAAATTATCATAAATTTAAAATCTAATTAGGGTTAAACAACCATGAAAATTATTAATCGTTTTCTTAATCTTTACCCGCCCGAACCTTTTCTGAATTTGCACAAAGCGAGACGTAACTGGCTAAATTTTAGTCATTTTACAACCATTGACAAGCCTTCATAGATTTGATATTATTATAGCAGAATACATATGAAAAACACCTCTATGGGTTTTGTCCCTTAGCGGTGTTTTTCTTTATGCTCAAGTTTTTTTCTTAGATTAATCATAAAAACTATCTTTTCTTTAGCTGTTTTTTTTAATAAAGTTGAGCAGGTTTTAACATATGGGCTTATAACACATCTAAGTTTATCTTTTTTGTACAAATATTTAACCAAAGAATAAAAATCTCCATCACTCGTAACAATTATGGCTTTATCGTATTTCTCGTAATCAATCATGACCTGCAAAACTAAATCAGCGTCCACATTGCCTTTCACTTTTCCATCTTTATTAGGTAATGTTGGTTTAAAAATCAAAACATAACCAGCTTCCTGTAATGAAGAATATAAATCTTGATTAGCTGGAATATAGCCGATAAATAAATAAGCTGTTAATACTTTGTACTTTTCTTTCAAATAAACCCTGAACTTTCGATGGTCTAATTTCCATCCCAAGCTTTGCACTCCCAAATTAAGATTTTGGCTATCAATAAAGGCAAAATTGTTTTTTTGTTTATCTGCCATAATTTTAGACTATGTGCCTCAGTCACCTGACTTAACATATGCTGGCTGGAGGGGTAGGAATCGAACCTACATTCCGAGTTCCAGAGACTCGTTGCCTACCATTAGCAGACCCTCCAAAATTAATATTGTCGAAAGTTTATTAAATCCTTGATTTCATAAACTTCTTGTTTTTTAGAAACCTGAATCATATTTTTACTTCTGTGAGGATGAAAACCAAGAATTTTTAACGCACGATAAACATTATTCAATAATGATCCATTTGTATTCCTAAATAAAAACTTATACGTATAGGTTGGCTTATGGATACAAAACGATCCTTCAGCTTCATATAACCCTCTCAGATATCTTTTAATGTAATTTTTGTTTTCTAAAATCCATCGAGGAATTTTTATATTCTGTTCTTTTCTCGATCCTGAAATAATTTTCAGCCTTCTACTTATTTCCTTTTGATATATTCGAATACGAATACAATTTACGCCTATGCCATGTTGAGTTAGGGAAGCTTTTTTGTCAAATAACTTTTCCACCAATTTCGCATATCTTTTAATAAAACCAGGATTGTTTGAATTGGAAAAAATTGATAGACTTTCTGTCCTTGGATATTTTCTAATATGTCCATCTCCTAATACTACCCCAATCAATTCAGCCAAATCTCCATTGTGTTTAATTCGTGGATAACTTGACTTAATTTTCCCTAGTCTTTTCATCTCCTTACGCCATCGTGCAAAATTGTCAATCTTTTTCTTTTTAAAGGTCCTAGAGATTTTTGCAACGCTAGAATTGTTATACTTAGTATATCCTCTACTCCAAGAAGGTGGTCTCTTTTTTAAACTTTCTCTCCATTTTTTATAACGAGGATCATTTTTAGGCAAAAGATTTGGGGAAAGAAAACCACAACCTTTTGCCCCAAACTTTTGAATATAAGTTTTAAGGCTGCAATTATGGGCAGATATAAGATGAGTATTTGTTATAATCTTGAAGTATTTTCCGCAAAGTTTGCATTTTATCATTATCCAATTATAGCACAAAATCTTGGAAATTCCTACCATTAGACGATCCCGCAATTTTATACTTTCAGGTGTTTATTCAGAGCTAAAAGAGTAGAAATAACACTGACAATCCCTACAAAAATTACCTGAATTAAGAATAATGAAGCATATTGGCTTTGAAAATAACTAAGTAAATTAAATCCTGAGAAAAATACTTGAAGTTTTGGACTAAAAAACAAAAGCAAAATAAAAAATAAAATATCAACAATTAATATAGAAGCAATTCCATATAAAACTCCCTGTATAACAAATGGTCCCTTAATAAACCAATTAGATGCTCCTACTAAACGCATTGTTGAAATCTCATCTTTCGATGCAAAGATAGTTAGCTTAATTGTGTTAAAAGTAATCAAAACAGCTAATAAACCAAGTATTAAACCCAATCCGATAGTCATAGTTCTGATAGTATCGGTTATCGCAGATAACCTATCAATTACTCTTTTATTATCATAATAAGGGATCTTTTCAATAACATCTTTAAAGGAATCTTGGCTTAAAAAATTTGATATCTGAACATAGTATATCGGATCATAAGCTTTTATAACTAAAGAAGCTAAAAAAGGATTATCCCCTACTTGCTCTAATGCTTCTAAGGAGTCTGAGTCATTTTTATGAACCTCCGTAAATATCTGGAGCGCTTTTTCTTGAGAAATATATTCTACACTTTGAATTTCATTTGAAAACTGATAAAGCGCTTCTTCTACTTTCACAATTTCTTGTTCTGATGTATTTTGCTTAAAATAAACTGAAATGTCAGCTTTATCTTGTAAATAATTAATTAAAAACTTACTTACTCCCTGAGATAAAAACAAACAAGTTATTAAAGAAATTGAAATTGTTATAACAAAAATAACCTCTAATACTAGGGCTTTATTTCTTAAAAATCCAACCCAAGAAAATTTTAAAATACGTTTTAAAGATGTAAGCATAATATTTTATAAAATAAATTTACCTGACTTTTCATCCCGAAGTAACTTTCCATCTTCTAGTGTTATTACTCTTTTATTTAAATTATCAATAACTCTTCTATCATGGGTCGCTAAAATAATAGTTGTTCCTGACTCATTAACTTTTTTAAAAAGATTTATTATTTCAAATGTATTATAAGGATCTAAATTCCCAGTTGGTTCATCTGCTATAACAAGCTCTGGCTTATGAACTAATGCTCTAGCAATCGCTAATCTTTGTTGTTCTCCTCCCGAAATCTCTTTGGGGAAATTAAGAGCTTTATCTTGAAGCCCTACGATTTCTAAAACCTGGGAAACACTTTTATATATTTCTTTATCTGAAAAACCCATTACTTCCATAATATAACTTATATTCTCATAAACTGTTTTGGAAAATAAAAGACGATAATCTTGATATACTACTCCAATTTTTCTTCTGATTTTTTGGAGATCATTAAATTTGGTTTCTTTAATGTTTTCATTTCCAAAAAAAATATTTCCACTGGTTATATCCTCCTCCCCTATCAAGAGTTTGATTAATGTTGTCTTCCCAGCTCCAGAGCGACCAACAATAGAAACAAACTCTTGAGGTCCAATCTCAAAAGAAATATCTTTTAATGCTGAGATATGGTTAGGACTTAATTCTGAATGATAAATTTTCGTAACATTTTTGAATAGTATCATTATAGTTTAATCTCTACTTGAATAAATTCTTCTATTTCACCATTTAAAACTTTTTCTACATTTGTCATTTCAACTTTTGTTTGAGCATCTTTGCAAAGTTTATAGGGATGTAACACATATGAACGACGCTGATTCCCCCAACTAGCAGAAATGTCTTGCCCTTTAACTTTTTCAATTTCTTTATCTTTTTTATCTTGATAAAATCTTAAAAGTTTTGCTTTTAAAACTTGCATCGCCTTTTGCTTATTAAGCCCTTGCAATCTTTCCTCCTGTGAACTAGCTTTAAGACCTGTGGAAATATGGATTATCCTTACCGCTGATTCTCTTTTATTTACATGTTGACCACCAGGACCAGAAGCCCTGTATGTCTCAACTCTTAACTCCTCTGGCTTAATCTCTATTTCCGAAATATCAGATTCTGGAATCTTGGGCAATACTTCTACTTTGGCAAATGAAGTATGACGAAGTGATTGAGAGGAAAAAGGAGATATTCTTACTAATCTATGAATGCCTTGTTCATTTTTCAAATATCCATAAGCATAATTTCCTTTAATCTCAATAGATGCTTCTTTAATCCCAATTCTGCCTTCTGGCCCTCCCCCTTCTCCAAAACTCTGAGATAAAGTCTTTACTTTGAACTTTTTAATATCCGCATACTTCTTATACATCCTTAAAAGCATTGTGGCCCAATCTTCAGCATCTCTGCCACCTGCTCCGGCTTCAATACTAAGTATAGCAGATAATTTATCATATTTACCAGAGAGAAAAATCTTATTTTCCTGTTGTTTAATCTTTTTTTCTAGAGAATTGTAATTTCTTTCTAATTCTTTAAATTCTGGGGTGCCTGGTTCTACAATCTTTGATATTTCTTTTAGGTCTTGAATTTCTTTCTCTAAGTCTTTAAACTCTTCAATTAAATCTTTTAATTCGGCAACTTTCTGAGAAACATTAGAAGCCTTTTTTTGATCATCCCAAAAATTTGGCTTATTCATTTCTGTTTCTAGAACTGCTATTTCTTTTTCTTTATCTAACAAATTGAAAGAAACACTTGTTTGTTCAAATTTATCTTCTAGATATTCAATTTTTTCTTTAATTTCTTTCATATAGTTACTAGGGAGCCAGTGGCCGGAATTGGACCGACGTCTACTCTTTACGAAAGAGTTATTCTACCACTAAACTACACTGGCCAAAACAGAGAGCGAGTGAGGGGAATCGAACCCCCGTCTCAACCTTGGGAAGGTTACATAATGCCACTATACCACACTCGCAAAAACTTATTTCTATTGTATAATAAAAACTTTTTCGTATTCCTTTTTAAGATTAAAAACATCTCTGGCTTTTTCTTCTAAATACTCATTTTCATCTGTTCTTAAAATTTGGGATTTGAAAAACTCTTCTTGTTTTTGTAGTTCTTGAATCTGGGATTCTAAAGAATTAATCTTTAAATTTAATTCATTCCTTTTTTTATTAATTCTTATATTCCCTATAATTAATAAGGTCATAATTAATAATATTGCTGTGGCCAAACAGATATAAAAGATAGTTGAAAAAATATTATTTATCTTCTTTTTATTTCTTCTAATTTTTGTTAACATAGAATATATGAAAATAAAAGGAAAATCTATTATTAGAGGAATTTGG
This sequence comes from uncultured Candidatus Saccharibacteria bacterium, assembly GCA_964580085.1. Lineage (GTDB taxonomy): Bacteria > Patescibacteriota > Minisyncoccia > Minisyncoccales > CG1-02-41-26 > CAYUWK01. The sequence goes on from CAZOJF010000012.1 coordinate 12,697, forward strand.
GTGGTATTAATATCAATGGTAATTTTGAGTATGCTTGGATTATCAGTAGCTGCTCTTTTTTAATCTATCATAACTACTGGCCTACTTCAACATTTCCAAAAAGACTTTAGAAGGTATATTAATTTTGGACCTGCTTTTTAATTTTTCTTTACCTTTTTTCTGTATTTCAAGTAATTTTTTCTTTCTAGTTACATCTCCCCCATATAATGATCCGGTAACATCTTTTCTTCTGGCTTTTATTGTTTCTCTAGCAATTATCTTGCCCTCTACAGCCGCTTGGATGGCCACAGAGAACTGTTGAGCAGGTAAAACCTTCTTTAGCTTGCCAACTAATGCTTTCCCCTCGGGGAAGGCATTTTTTGAAGGAACAACTTTGGAAAAAGCCTCTTGTTTTTCACCATTAATCAAAATATCCATCTTTACTAAGTCTGCTTTTTTAAAACCAATTTGACGAAAACTAAAAGATGCGTATCCTTGGGTAATACTCTTTAACTTATCGTAAAAATTTCCTGTAATTATCTCTCTCAGAGATGTACGAATAAAGATAAGTGATTTTTGAGAAGTTATAAACTTTGTATTTTCTACTGAAGAATCAAAATTTCTTAGAATCTTAAAAATAGAATTAAGATATGAATTAGGACTTATGATTTCAACTTCTACCCATGGTTCTTGAATTTCCTTAATTAAAGATATGTTGGGCCATGAAGAAGGAGAGGAAACTATAATTTCTTTATTATTTTTAGTCAGAATCTTAAAAACAACTTGAGGAGAAGTTAAAATTAAATCTAGACCAAATTCTTGTTTCAAACGTCTAGCCGTAATTTCAGCATGTAGAGAGCCTAAAAAACCACATCTAAATCCCCTACCTAAAGTCATTTTCGACTCTATTTCAAAATCTAATGTTGGGTCATTAAGCTTTAACTTATTCAAAGCATCTTTTAAAATTTCAAAGCTATCTGATTCTTCTGGATATAAGCTTAAAAACAAAACTAATTGCGGTTCTTTATATCCCGGTAAAGCAACTGTAGATAATAAGCTAGAAACAGTATCCCCGGCATGAACTTTTGAAGGTTCTTTTACCCCTGTTTTTATATAGCCAATCTCTCCAGCTTTTAATACTGAACAAGAATTTAATGATGGAGAAAAATAACCAACTTCTTTTACTTCACTCTCTATTTTCGTTGCTAAAAGGTTAATTTTATCACCTTTTTGAACTTGTCCCTCAAATACTCTTACGTAAACTGTAACTCCAGAAAATAAATCATATTTAGAGTCAAATATAAGTGCTTTTAAATTTTCATTAGATATTTTTTTTTGAGGACAAGGAATTCTCTGAACAAGAACTTCTAATAATTCTTTTACATTCGTTCCTTTTCTTGCGGAAATAGAAAGAATTTCCTCCTCCCCTACCTTTAAAATAGAAGCCAATTCTTTTTTTGTCTCTGCAACTTGGGCTTGGGGCAAATCAATTTTATTAACGACTCCAATTATGGTTAAGTTTTGTTTTCGGGCTTGCTCTAAATTAAAAAGTGTTTGGGCCTGAATGCCTTGACTGGCATCAACTAATAAAATAGCGCCTTCAACCGCGGCCAAGGCTCTAGAGGTTTCATAGGAAAAATCAATATGCCCGGGAGTGTCTATTAAGTTTAAAATATACTCTTGGCCTGTTTTCTCGCTTTTCCAAAGCATACGGCAAGGATGCATTTTAATCGTAATCCCCTTTTCTTTTTCCAAATCCATGGCATCTAAAAAACAAGAATGCATCTGGTTGCTATCAATAGTCTTTGTTATTTCTAAAAAACGATCGGCCAAAGTTGATTTACCATGGTCAATATGACTAATTATCACAAAATTCCTAATACTAGATAAATCCATTATTTCTTAAATTGAGTTAAAACAGATGACCAAATAACTCTCGGCTCTTTACATTTTAAAAGCCAAGACCAAAAACCATAACTTAAAATACTTAGAATTACAGCAATAAGAATTTGCAAAAGAATTCCTAAAACCTTATCCATTGGCAAAAGCATAGCAGAAACTTGTAGCCCTATATAAACAACAATCCCCATTAATAAGGTAGCAACTAAAATCTTTAAAATAGATTTATAAGTCTTTTTAAAATCCAAAATTTCTATTTTTTTCTTTAGAAAAGCAAGCAATAAAACAAACTGAATCACAGAAGAGATAGAAAGAGCTAAGGGCAGAGCGATTATGGAAATATCTTGAATTCCTCTTAATTTTAAGAAACTAATGATTCTTTCCTGGATAAAGCTTGAGGAGCCTAAAATATTTACAAAAGAATAACATAAAATTATATTTAAAATTACGGAAAAAACCGCAATTTTTACGGGGGTTTTGGTATTATGAAAGGAATAAAAAGTACGAGTTAAAAGAGGGATTAAACAATTAGCAAAAAGAGCAATGCAGAATATCCCCAGACAAGCAGCTGTTAAACGAGTTTGCCACCATCCAAAAAGACCATCACCTACAATAGCTGTTCCTAAAACTAATCTAACTATTTGAGCTCTTAAAAGAAAAATGA
>CAZOJF010000013.1:0-4718 GCA_964580085.1 uncultured Candidatus Saccharibacteria bacterium
ATTAATATTTCACCAATTCCTAACATTTTTTTATATTAAATTAAGAAATTTTTTACTAAATGATCTCGACTTTTAATTTTTTAACTTTGTTTCTTTTTTCTTAAGACTTAAACTATATCCCAAAAAATAAAGTCCAGCTAACGGAAAGAATAAAAGTAACATCGTAACACCTGTCCCATCTGGAGTTATTATAGCAGAAAATATCAGAAAGCCCAAAAAAATATATTTATAATTGTTTTTCCAAAAACTAGAACTGACTAAGCCAAGGCTACTTAACAAAACCATAAAAATGGGAATCTGAAACATTATGCCTACCGCTATAACTAAAACAAATGTTAAGCTTACAAACTCATAAGCAGTAAAAAGCGGAGAAGCTCCTAAAACCGTAGCAAATGAATAAAGAATTTTGAAAGTGGAAGGAATTAAAATAAGATAAGAGAAAAAACAACCTAAAATAAATAAAATTACCGAAAAGATTACTACTTTGGATACGGCTTTTTTTTCTTTTTCATAAAGAGCTGGGGAAATAAATTTGATTAATCTATAAAGAAGAATAGGAAATGTAAGAATAAAGGCTAAAGATAAAGCAATTATTATTTGGGTCAAAAAAGCATTCAAAGGGTTAAGGACAACTATCTCAACTTGAGATGGTAATAAACTTTGTTGAAGATACTTAAAAAATTGAGCCGAAAAAGAATAAATGGTGGGTACTGGCAAAAAAAGTCCTTTTCCTAAAACTTCAATTTGTTTTAATCCAAATCCAAAAAAGAAAATTGCAAAACCCAGAAAAAAATAAATCCACAATAAAATATTTTTCAAAAATTCTTTCAATTCGTAAAGAAAAGTCATAAAAACTGATTAAAAATTAATCAAGAATTAATATTAATTCATCTGATGAGTTATAGACTCCTAATTCAGTAGAAGAATATGGGCTAAATCTAAAATTGCCAATTTTCATATTGGAAAATTGTGATTGGCCAGCAGGATTAACATAGTAAGCAGGATTATTATAGTCGTAAAATTCAGTAGCTGAAATTCTTCCGGCTTTCGCCTGAGGAGTCGTTCCGACATTAATGGGCTTAGAGGCATTTGGAACGGGAGGAGAACTGCTTGGCACATCCCAAGCGAGAATGAAATAACCGAAAACAAATGTTAAGACTAAGGCACTCATTAAAAAGGCGATAACTTTTAGTTTTGGTTTAAACATAGTTCTTTAAAAAATTATTTAATGACCTTTATCTTTTAATTTATTCTAAAATATTTATTGTTTTTACTTTAAATTCGATTTTGCCACGAATATTTTCATCACTATCAACTAAAATTTTCATTCCTTCCTTCAAGTAGCTTAACCCCTCTGTCCCCTGCAGATATTCTGATTGATTTTTTTTGAAAGTTAACGTTTCGTCCGTAAAAACACAAGTTAAATTTCTAGAAATCCCATCAGCAAAGTTAGTGCCTTCAGCAATTATAATTAAAGAGTTATCTTTCTTTTCAAGAATATCCCCAGCAGTAGAAAAAATAGCTGGAGGCATAATTGAGGTAACTAAGGATTTTTCTTCTCCAGTTGTTTCATCTTTAATTTTTACTTCCCCTATTTTACCTGCTTCAGATTCAGCTGGAAGAATAATTTCTTTTACAGATGGTAATTCTTCGTTTTTTTTCTCTTTCTCAACTTTTATTAAACAATAAACTAGACATGCTCCAATAATAATTATTCCTAAAATAACGAATAAGGCTCTATATTTTTTTAATAAATTGGACATATGTTTTTGTTTAATTAATGCTTTAATTATCTAATTTTACGGAGATACTTCTTCCCATTCTGGCAATGGGAGACTTACTTCTATCGAATGAGACACGGGACAAAAACCTGCGTCATCTGTTATTTTAAGAGTAATAATTTTATCTCCTGAGTCAGTAAATTTAATTAGAGGATTTTTTGTCCATTGATTTGATGTTGAAGCAAATGTCGCTTCCGTTAATGTCCAGTAGAAAGTTGCGCTAGAACAGGGTATTGAGGAATCAGATGAATCATGGCAAACACTTTGATTTAATCCATCAACAGCAATTAGTTGAACGATTTCGCCTGCGCTTGGTGAAGAGGGAACCAATATAAATTTAGGATAAGGGTTAGCATGATCATTCATTTTAAATGAATTTGGGTCTGACCATTCTGACCATTTGCCACTCCCGGTATCTTTTACTCTTACTTTCCAAAAATAAGTAGTACTCCAAGCAAGCTTAGATAACCAATCTCCTTCTTCGTCATGATTTAAATCTAAAGTATAACTATGTGAACTTACGTTTACTACATGATTAAATTTCAATCCCGAAAAGTTTGAATCTCCATCCACCCAGATTTCATAACTTTGCTGAGGGTCACCATCTGAATCAGAATATATCCAGTCAAAATTAATTGAAGTACCTAGCGCTACTTGAGGGCTTACCCAACAATGATTCCATGTTTCTCCTCCTGGCTGAGGTTTATAAGGAGGCCAATTAAAATTAAAAGATGTTTTTACTTTATAATTAGAGTCCGAACAAACATCCTGGGTTTCTAGATTATTGCAATTAAAACTAATCCAACCAACTACAAAGTCTCCCCAAGCCCATCCTTCAAAGTTTTTAGTCTCTCCATTTATTTTAACTCCATAATTAGATCCTTTTAAGCTTATCCATCCGTCCCAACCATCTCCATAAGCCAAAGCTCTGGCCCAACCGGAAACTTCAAGATCATGGCTTAATAGATTAACTTCTGCTCGACAAGTTCCTGAGGGGCAACCTGAAAGTTCAGCTTGGTTAAAACTGATCCAACCAATATTTTCTGACCAAGCATAACCAGAAAAAATACCATTAGAATCAATATGGACTCCATAATCAGCACTTGCTCCATCAGATGTATTATTAAAACTTATCCACCCAATATTTTCTGACCAAGCCCAACCTGAAACATTATCTCCTGAATTAGCATTAACCTGTGTTATTTTAAGATTATTAAAAAAGAAAAAAGCTAAAAGAATTAAAATTCCTGAAATAAACAGAAATAATAATTTAAATTCTTTTTTCTTTTTAATAGTTTTCATTTTTTTATTTAATTTTTTATTTTTTTGGTTTTATTACTTGATCAACAATTCCGTATTTCTTGGCTTCCTCCGCTGATAAATAAAAATCTCTATCCGTGTCTTTTTCAACTTTTTTTATAGGTTGTCCAGTGTGCTTAGCTAATATTTCTTTCTTGCATTCTTTCTCTGTATTTTCTAATAATTCTTTTTTCCAAACTGTTAACGCTCTATCGTAATTGTGTCAACAGCAAGAGAACCATCTTCTTCTTGAGTTCCAAAACTACTCACTTCTATACCAACCTCAATATCTTCTAAACTTCCTGTTTCAGGCTCAATTAGAACTCCCTCTTCTATTTCTTCAGGTTTTTTAGGGAAAGAAATTATTGTAACTCGAACATCTTCTGCCAATTTCATTGAGAGGGTTTCTTCAAGCCACTCAATGGTTATTTTCTCTTCATCTATCTCCACTACTTTCCCTCTGGCATTAAAATGAACTCTTTCAATCGGAGCAAACTCGTATAAAGTAACAGTCTCTGAAACCGTGACAACTTCCTCAACTTTTTCCTGAGGAGTAATAACAAAAACAACCAATCCTCCCAAAAAGATTCCTACAATAAAAGAGATTACAATTAAAAATAAAGGGAATTTCATAAAATTAAGTTTTCAAATTATTATTTTAAGTTCTTAAGTTTTTGCGACCTTTTATATTTATTTTAAACTATTTTAAAAGAGAAGTAAAAAATGTTTTTAAGTAAAACCGGCCCTGGCTTAAAATCCATTGAAAAAAGTTAACTATCCCGGGTCTGTCTAATACTTCCAAAAGTCCTGCCGTGGTCTTTTTCTGGAAAGGTTTAGTTTTTCTCTATTTCTTATTCACTTTTTATAAATCATGGAGCTACTTCATACCACTCAGGTAAAGGAAGATTTGCTTCTCCTTTACAGCAAATCTTAGAAGAATCGCCAGGATATTCATCTCCTGGTTTCAATCCCTGACAAACTAAATCTGCTCCACAATCAACATCACACACTTTTTCTACATTGAGACAACTCCCTGAGCCATTACAGGATTTAATCATTGTCCCTTGTTCATTATCACATTCACAGGCCACACCAGAACTAGTATATAAAGGAGGACTGCAAGACTGAAGAGGGGAACCACACGTTCCATCTTGACAGGTATAAGTTCCTCCTCGACATCCCTGACCTAGAATACCTGGGAAACAAGTCAAACTACAGTCCTGGTAATCCTTCCATTCTTCTGTTACATAACAAGAACTGCCAGAACAACCTCTGTTTATCCATTTCTTCTGTCTCCAATCACCAGAACATTGGTATTCGTCAGTCCAGGCGCTTAGACCACATTCCTGAACTTTTTCTTCATCGGGGGCAGAAGGATTTTCATAACATGCTTCATTTGCACATCCCCTGTCATAACAAATTCTACTATGATAAACATCATTATCTTCACAGTAATTACTGCTCCAGGAACCGCAAGAATCTATTCCACAGTCTTGGTAATTCGTCCAGGAACCAGTACTGCCGTAACAAGAACCTTCGGAACATCCCCCACTGGTTAACCTTTTCTCAACATCCTGGCCATCGGTTGAACAGCGGTATTCATAATAACTGGTGCTGCAGTCTGTCTGAGAATAGGTA
>CAZOJF010000013.1:4818-14658 GCA_964580085.1 uncultured Candidatus Saccharibacteria bacterium
TGATATTGATAATAACTGCTGCCGCAGTATGTTTGAGAATAGGTAGTCCAGGAACTATTAACAAATTCACAGGACTTGTATCCGTCACATAAACCACTTCTTAGCATGTATTGATACAACACATAACGGCCTGAACAGACGGTTTGGTATGTATAAGAAGTTGCAGGGACACACTGCCAAACAATACAGTGTGCTTTAAAAAATCCACAGTCGCAATCAGCACCACAATGAGAATCGGAACAAACAGCTTTACAAGCTACCCATCCAAACGCATTCGTGCAGGAACAGGTATAAGGACCACAATTCGCCTTAACACCTGGGGCAGAGACAATCAACAGAACTAAAGCAAAGAAAATAACTAAAATTACTTTAAATTTTAAACTCACCATATAGCTATTAATTTATCTAAGCCTGTGGCAAATCCTTTCACCTCAAAAGATTTGTCATCTATTTTATTAACCTCACAATCAAATGAATGAATTTCATTTAATGGTTTAATATCTTCTCTCTCACATTTAATTTCTTTTATTGGTTTATCAAAAGTTATTTGGAGATTAAACTTGCCTACATCAGACTGACCAAGAAGATATCTCCACTCAAATTTTTCTTCCATGGTTTCATAATAAAATTTTAGGGAATAATTTGAAAAGACAACAAGTTTTTTAAATTTCTCTTCATCATAATTATCAAAAAGATTGGAAAGATAGTCCCTATCTGGATTATAATTAACACTCAAAATATCAAAGGAAGAATGTGGCAAACCGTCCAGACAGGGTAAAAAACAAAGACTGGCTTCCTCCCCCCCTGTAGTTTCTTCTCCTTCGCTTACTGCAAAAAAAGGATAATTTATCATCTCTAGTCTTTTTCTAATCGCTTCTTTTTCATCATCGTCTTTATCCGCTCCGCTATAATAAGTTACTCCTTTAGTCTCAATATTTCCTCGAACAACAGCTAAAAATGCTTCAACGGCTGAAAAAGGAGGAGTTACTTTACATTTTGTATTAAGAAAAACTGTTTTCTCAACTGTAGAAATATTCATTTCCAGATCGCAATCATATGTGCTTTCCTCTTCCTCCAGAATAGGATAATAGTCGTTCCCAAAAAAATATTTTATATCTTTTTCTTCTCCAATAATTTCTTCTGGGATAAAAGGTTTTTCTTCATTTCGCAAAAAAATCCAGCCGATAATTGCTGTAAAAAACAAAATCACCACTATTAAGATTCCGATAATAATATTTCTGTTAATTTTTGGTTTCATTGTTAGATTATACTATTTTTACAAAGACCCATCTACCCTCGCCTTTTATTTCTTTCCTTTTATAACTTCATCAACAATACCGTATTTTTTGGCTTCTTCGGCGGAAAGGTAAAAGTCTCGGTCAGTATCTTTTTCAACTTTTTTTATAGGTTGTCTAGTATGCTTAGCTAATATTTCGTTAAGTATTCCTTTTATCTTTAATATCTGCTTAGCTTCAATCTCAATATCTGTAGCTTGTCCTTTTATCCCTCCGGCTACTTGGTGCAGTAATATTTCCGAGTTAGGTAGGGCAAACCTTTTACCCTTTTCGCCAGCCGTTAAAAGAGTGGCCCCCATGGAAGCAGCCATACCAATACAAATGGTGGAGATATCACAACTGACATACTGCATAGTATCGTAAATAGCCAAGCCAGCCGTAACTGAGCCCCCCGGGCTGTTAATATATAGTTTAATATCTTTTTTAGAATCTCTAGAAGCTAGGAACAAAATTTGAGCAATAACTAAATTAGCCACACTATCCGTAATAGGGCCTGCTAAAAAGATTATTCTTTCTTCTAATAAACGAGAAAAAATATCATAAACTCTTTCTCCTCTTTGTGATTTTTCAATGATTGATGGAACTAATGGCATATTATTTAATAAAACTTTCTAATTTATTGAAAACCTTTTCATTGTACATTGCACTTTTAGTATAATCTTTTAGTCTTTCAATATCAATTTTCTTGACTTCGTCTTTATTCGGATAATTTTTCAATGTTTTATTTGTTTCTTCTTCTATCTCTTCTTTAGAAACTTTAATCTCTTCTTCTTTGCCAATTTTTCTTAAAGCTAAAAAGTTTTTAACCCTTTTCTCGGCAGTATCTATAAAAGAATCTTTAATCTCTTTTTCTGTTTTTTTAATTTGTTTTAAATACTCTTCAAAAGGAATTTTAAGCCCTTGGTCTACTTTTTGCTTCAATTCTTCTAACAAACTATCTTTTTGATTCTCAACTAAAATCTCTGGTAATTCAGACTTAGATTCCTGGGCTATTTTTTCTAAAATTTCGTTTCTTATTTTTTGTTTCTGTTCAAGCTCTTTTTCTTTCTCCAGGTTTTCTTTTATATTTTTTTTAAAAGAATCCAAATCCTTAAATTCACCTAATTTACTGGCAAATTCATCATTCAGTTCGGGTAATTCCATTTTCTGAAGTGATTTCATCGTCACTTTAAAAGTTATGTCTTTACCAGCTAATACTTTATTATTATGTTCTTTTGGGAAAATAACACTAAATTCTTTTTGCTCGTCTTTTTTCATTCCTTCTAAGTTTTCTTCAAACCCGGGAGCAATATTAGCTTTCCCTAATATAAATTTGTCCTTAAATATTTTATTATTCTCAATTTGAGGACTTTGATACTCAATTTCTATAAAATCATCTTTTTTAGCTTCTCGGTCTAATGGAGTAAAAACTGCCCTTGACTGTTGAACCCATTTTAAGGCATCTTTAACATCTTGATCCGTAACTGAAATTTCTTTTTTCTTTATTTGGAAAGCAATCGTTTTATAATCTGGCAAAACAATATCTGGTAAAATAGAAACTTTAACTTTAAATTCAAAGGGATTACCTTGGGCTAATTTGATAATATTTACTTCTGGGCTAGATATTGGTTCTATATTTTCTCTATAAATCGCCTGGGGGTATTTATCTTTTACTGTCAAGTCTGCCGCTTGGGCTAAAATTTTATCCGACCCAATCTCTTTTTCCAAAATATCCTGAGGAACATTACCTTTTCTAAAACCCTTAACCACAATATTTTCACCTAAAATAGAATATGCTTTATCTACATAAGGCTTAAATTCTTCCCAAGGGAGCTCAAACGAAATTTCTATTTCTGATTTTGGTAATTTTTTAGAATCAACCTTCATATTTTTCTGATGCTTTCTTTATGATTTCTTTTGCCTGAACAACTTTTCCCCATCCCATAATTTTAACAAATTTATCTTTTTCTAAGTTTTTATAATCTTGAAAAAAAACTTCAATTTCTTTTTTCAGGTGTTGATTAATGTCTTCTATATTTTCCACTCCTTTAAAGTGCGGGTCTAATTTTTCTAAAGGTACCGCAATAATTTTATGATCAATGCCTTTTTCGTCTTCCATCATCAAAACACCTACCGGGGTTGCTTTAACTAAACAACCTGGGAAGGTAGAATAAGTAGATAAAAGAACTATGTCTAAGGGGTCGCCGTCCTCTGATAATGTTTGAGGGATAAAACCGTATTCAAAAGGGAAAAAGAGAGGAGAATGTATAATTCTATCTAGCTCAAAATTACCTTTGGTTTCATTATATTCATATTTATTAGAAGAATTTTTAGGAACTTCAACAATCACGTTAATTTCGTCGGGTGAATTATCTCCACAAGAAATATCTTTATAAAGGTTAGTCATAAATTTAAGTTAATATTTATTTTTGACATTTTCGGCAATAAATTGCTTGAGGATACACTTCTAAACGAGCTGGAGAAATTGGTTGTTTGCATTTTTCGCACGAACCATATTTATTATCTTTTATTTTTTCTAGAGCTTTATTTATCTTTTCCAATTCTATCTCTAGCGTATTTTCAACGGGTAAAAGATTACCATATTCTTCTACTTCATTTGCTTCGTCTTCTAAACTGTTATTATTAAGTCTGGGGTAAATTGTATCCCAATCTCCTTTCAAGTCTTTGTCCTTTTTCGCGAAAGTCTTTAGTTGCTGTTCTATTTTTATCTTATTTTGCTCCAACTTTTTTTTAATCTTTTTTAATAATATTTCTTTCATATTTTAAAGATATTTAGATTTCAATAAATAGAGTGCGATTACAACTGAAACAAATAAAAGAAAAATCAATATTCTCATTAGAATCTTTTCTTGAGAAGATTGTGTTTTAGGCAAAGGACGATAAATAATTTCTCCTCCTGGTTTTTCTAAAGTAAAAATCTTTTTTGCCTGGATAGATCCCTGGGCAACTGCTGCTTTTTGTTTATCTTTAATCCTATCTAAAAACTTATTTCTTTCTTTTTCTTCTCCTGGAGAAATTTTTCCTAGGCCTTTTAATACTTTTTCTTTTGCTAAAATTCTTTTATTTTCTTCTGCTGCTCTTTTCCCCTCTTCTATCTCTGTTCTTCTTTTTTCTATCTTATCTTCCTCTATTTCTTCTTTCATAACAACGGCTTCTGTATTTTGCTCATCCATTTTTTGGGAGGCTTGTTCTGCTTTCCTGGCTTTTTCTTCAGCAACAAGCTTCTCTTTAATCTCAATGATTATGTTTTTATCTTTCTGTTCAGGTTGCTTTCTCTCCACGGAGATAAATTCTTGTTCTGTCTCTCCCCCAACTTTCTCCTTGCCCTCTTCTTCTACTTTAATTGATTCTGGAGCGAAAATGCCCGAAGGCTTTTCTGTATTTTTTAATAAATTATCTATTTCTATTATCGTTGCTTCTAACTTTTCTTTTTCCACAAAAATCTTTTTATAATTTAAATCTATTTCTTTTATTTGATTCAAATTCTTATTAATGTTTTTTTGTTTATCCCATCTATCTTTTTCAATAGATTGTCTTTCTTGTTCCATCTTCCAGATTTTTTCTCCTATTTCTCTCCCTTTTACTAAGTCTCCTTCTCCTCGTTTGTTCTCTTTAAATACTTTTATTTCCCTTTCAATCTCTGCTTCTTTTATCAAGATATCTTGGAGGCCTTTATTTGTTTGTTTATTTTTTGCTTCCAATTCTACTTTTTCAGATATTAAAGGAGCTAATTGAAGATGATATAATTCAATTTCTTTTTTAATTTTTTCTTTCTCTTTTTCCAATTTTATCTTTTCTTGGAGATCAATTGTTTTTTTCTCTACTTGTTTTAATCTATTCTCTTCTTTTAGAGAAAGTTCTAACTTAATATTAATATTTTTGATCTGATCTTCTATTTTTTTAACATCTTCCAATTGTTTCCATTTTTGATCTTCAATTTCTTTTATCTTTTCTTCTATTTTCCATCTTTCTTTTTCTATTTTATGTTTCTCAATAGGGTCCTCAGTTGCTGCTTCTTTTTGTTCAATCGATCTTTTTCTATTTTCCAGATTTGCCTCGTCCTTTAAAATGTCTTTCAAAACATCTTTCAACATATCCTTTTTCTGATCAATCTTTTCTTTTTGTTCTTCCAATGGGGTTCTACTTAATAAAAACTCTTTTAATTTTGCTTGTACTTCTATTTTTTCTTTTTTTAATTTTACCTCTAGAGTTTTTCTGTCCGCCAACCTCTTTTCTCTGTCTTTACCTTCTTCAATGGCCCGTTCTCTAATACCTTGTATTATTTTTTCTTCTTCTGCTCTAGATCTCTCTATTCTCCCTTTCTGCTCCTCTTCTTCTTTTATTCTTTCTTTTTCTCTGACTTCTGCTAATTCTCTTTGTTTTTTGGATATTATCTCTATCTCTTTTTCCTTAGCTTTTGTTTTTATACTTTCTATATCCTGACGCTCTTTTTCTAATTCTCTTTCTCTCTTTTCCATTTCCTCTGTCCTTTTCCGTTTTTTCTCTCTCTCAACCCTACCTGCTTCACCAGCTTTTGCCTTGATCATATTAATTAATCTTTTTTCTTCTCTTTGTTTTCTTTCGGCCAATACTGATTCTCCTTCTCTTTTTAAAGAGAGGATATCTTCTCTCATCGTCAAGATTATTCCTTGGTCAAGGATTTCCGAAACTGATTTTTCTCTTTTATCAGAAATAGTTTTTTCTTTTACTAATTCTTTTAATTTTTCTTCCATAGGTTTAATTTAAATTTTTTAGTTTTTTAAATTTGGTTTAAACCCCGCTTCCTTTGCTGACAAATCAATTCTCCCCGTGTTATCTATCCCGGTTACTTTTACCGGAATAATATCTCCTACTTTTACCAGGTCTGTTACTTTTTCTACTCTGGTTGAAGTGAATTTAGAAATGTGAACTAGTCCTTCTTGCCCAGGTAACATCTCCACAAATGCTCCAAAGTCCATAATCTTTTTTACTTTGCCTTGATAAATTTCTCCAATTTTTACTTCTCTGGTAATATCTTCCACCCACTTAACTGCTTTTTCAGCATCACCTCCTTCTTTTCTAGTAACAAATACTTCTCCTGAGTCTTCAATGTCAATATCTACTCCACAAGTATCAATTATCTCATTTATCATTTTTCCTCCTGGGCCGATAACTGTTCCTATCTTATCAGGATTAATTTTCAATGTATATATTCTAGGGGCTAATTCAGATAATTCTTTTCTTGGTTCAGATAAAGTTTTATTAGTTTTTTCTAAAATTTCTAATCTGGCTTTTTTTGCTCTCTCTAATATTTCTTTTAACATTTTATCATTAATCCCATCTATTTTCACATCTAACTGTATAGCTGTAATTCCATTTTTTGTACCAGCTACCTTAAAATCCATCCCGCCATGTCCATCTTCTTCTCCCTGGATATCAGTAAGCAATTTATATTCTTCATTATCTCCTTGGATTATCCCCATGGCAATTCCAGCAGCTGGATTTTTTATCGGAACTCCCGCATCCATTAAAGATAGGGAAGTACCAGACACAGAAGCCATGCTACTTGAACCATTTGAACAAAGAATTTCAGTCACCGTTATAATTGTATAAGGGAAATCTTCAAGATTAGGAAGCAATGGTATTATAGCTTTTTCAGCTAATGCCCCATGCCCTATTTCTCTTCTCCCTGGTCCTCTCATTGGTTTTACTTCCCCTGAACAATAAGGTGGAAAATTATAATAATGAATAAATCTTTTTTTACCCACAAGTTCCATTTCATCTAAAAGCTGTTTATCCCCTGGTGCTCCTAATGTTGTTACTGACAAAGCCTTGGTCAGACCGCGAGAAAAAAATGCTGAACCATGAACTCTAGGTAAAATATTTACTCTGGTATTAATCTCCCGTACTTCATCTATTTTTCTTCCATCTGGCCTTTTGTTATTTTTTAAAATATTCGCTTTTAATGTCTCTCCATATTTCTGATCAAAAAAATAAAGAGCATCTTTAATCTTATTCTCTTGGTCTTCAATATATTTTTCTTCTATTGTTTCTATTAAAGATTTTTTTAAAACAGTAAGATCTTTTTGTCTTTTTTGAGCATCTTTTTGATAAATTGCTTTTTCTAATTTATCAGCTAAAAAGCTTTCCACTTCTTTTTTAATTTCGGGGTCGTATTCCTCAACTGGAAATACAACTTTTTCCTTCCCAATTTTCTGAGCAATTTCTTTTTGAAAATCAATTATCTTTTGGAGATAAGGTTTGGCAAAATCAAAAGCTTTGCAAACTACATCCTCGTTAATTTCATCCCCTCCGGCTTCAATCATATTTATTAAGATATCTCCCTCTTTTTCGATAGCGGAAACCAATAAATCTATCTTACTTTGTTTTCTTTCCTCAGTCGTTGGATTCAAAATAAAATTGTTATCTTTTTCTCCTACCCTTACAGCCGAAACAGGTCCTTGCCAGGGGATTTCGGAGATTAACAAGCTTAAAGAAGAACCTATTAACCCTAAAACTGCGGGATCATTTTTTTGGTCATAGGAAAGACAAATATCAACTATTTGAATTTCTTTATGAATATCTTTGGAAAATCTGGGTCTAACAGCCCTGTCAATTATTCTAGAAATTAAAACTGAATTGTCTGAAGGACGACCTTCTCTTTTAAGAAAACGTGAACCACGGATTCTGCCAGCTGCATAATACCTTTCTTCGTATCGACAAGTTAAAGGAAAGAAATCAAGTCCTTCTCTTTCTTCCCCTAGTTGAGAAACACTAAAAATTGATGTATCTCCATATTTTATTAAAACATTTCCCGAAGCCTTTTCGGCCAACCCGCCTGTTTCAACTTCAAGATTTCTCCCTCCTATTTCTATTTTAAATTTATTCATTTAAGTAAGTTAATTAAAGACTCTCTGTTCTCCTGACAGAAGAACGTGTTTTCGGCGTAGGCTTAGCTTCTTCGAAATTAAGTAAAAAAGCTTTTAAGTTTTTTTCAATATCTATAAATTCATCAGCAACTTCTTTCAACCTTGAGGAAGTCGTTCTTCCAAAGGCCATGACTTCCACTCTTTTGCCTTGATTTTTTAAATACTCAACTAAGGGTATAAAGTCACCATCCCCAGAACAAAGTATCACAACATCTACCCCCGGAGCAGTTCTGATGGCATCGATCACTATGCCAACATCCCAATCAGCTTTCTTGCTTCCTCCATAAAATTCCTGTAAATCTCTTACCTTTGTTTCTATGCCTAATTTTATTAAGGCCTCAAAAAAAGCTTTTTCTTCTCCTGTTTTAGTTCTAACTACATAAGCAAATGCTCTTATAAATTTTCTTCCCGCAATCGCTTTTTTCAAAATCTCCTTAAAATTAACCTTTGATTGGTGAAGATTTCTTGCTGAGTAATAAAGATTTTGAACATCAATTAAAACTTCTACTCTTTGTTCTTTTGGTTTAATAGACATATTATTTTTTCAACCCTATCTTTCCCAAAATAGAATTGTATTTTCTTTTATTGGTTCTTTCTAAATAATTAAGTAACCTCTTTCTCTTAACAACCATTTTCAAAAGCCCACGCCTGGAATGAAAATCTTTAGGGTGTTTTTTAAGATGCGAAAGCAATTCTTTAATCTCTCCACTTAAAATAGAAATCTGAACACCAGCTGAACCAGTATCAGTTTCATGAATTTTAGCCTCTTTTATTATCTTTGTTTTTTTGTCTGTTTTTAACATAACTTTTATTTTTTATTTCTTCATTGTGCCCCCAACAGGAGTCGAACCTGTAACCTTATCCTTAAGAGGGATCTGCTCTGCCAATTGAGCTATGGGGGCATTGTCTTTACTCTCTTTCCCTCATTTCGCTCCTCATTAATTTTAACACCTAAAGGAACAAAGTTCACTTCGATCACCATAGGTTTATTTCTGTTTTTCTCTATTATGGCGCATATGGCGAAAGCTCTGCTGTACCATGACAGGCATGATCGGCGATCCACCAATAATAACTTGCATCTATGCATTCGGATTCAGTAGTATAATCACCAGGAGTTGGAGTTGGGGTTGGGGTTGGGGTTGGAGTTGGAGTTGGAGTTGGAGTCACGCCACTCCCATCCTTTTTTATCGGACAAATAATATTAAAAGCACCGTTTCCATCAGCCCACTCGTCTAATGTCGTCCAATGTTGAACTCCAAGGACCGTAAGAATAGTTCCTATAATTAGATAGGCACAAAGAATAATGATTAAGCCTATAACCACAGAGGTTATCAGTTTTTTAGCTTGGAGCAATAAATTTGGATTACCTCCTGCAAAATAAAACATTACCCCTGCTATAAGAATCATGAGAACTACCACCCAAGGAAGAATATCAATCAAAACAAAGTCTATTATTCCATCTATCATTACAAAAAGATGACAAAGTTGACAAGGATTTTTTACCTCCGAACTTTCTGCCAGTTCATCTCCTTTTGCTGGAGCAGCTTCCGATTTACCACAAGGAACTAACCCTTGATAATGAACATTCGTGCCATACCCATCATAATCACCCGCAGAAACTGAAAAAGAATATAAAA
>CAZOJF010000014.1:0-12623 GCA_964580085.1 uncultured Candidatus Saccharibacteria bacterium
TGCGTTTTGATTTTTCTTTTAACAGAAAATTGACAGATCAAGAGGTTGAAAAAGTTGAGCACCTAGTTAATCAAAAAATAAAAGAAGGATTAAGCGTGATAGAAAAAGAAATATCTATTCGAGAAGCACTTAAATCAGGCGCTTTATCTTTTTTTAAAGAAAAATATCCTGAAATTGTTAAAGTGTATACAATTATTAATCAAAAAACAGGAAAAGTTTTTTCTAAGGAAATTTGTGCAGGACCACATGTTAAAAATATTTCAGAGTTAAATTTTTTTAAAATTATAAAACAAGAATCCTCTGGAGCAGATATAAGAAGAATTAAAGCTGTTATAAAATGAGAAATTTTTTTAAAAAAATTTTTATCCGCGAAATAAAAGAAAATAAGAAAGAAGATTATTTAGTAATAGATATTGGTTCTAGAGGGGTTAGGGGGCTGATATTAGAGAAGGGAGATAAAGAGAATATAATTAAGAAATTTTCATCTGAAATCTTCAGAAAGTTTAGTACATTTCAAACAAGTAATTTTGAAAATGATATTTTTAAAAAAGCCTTTTCCAAAGTCTTAATAGATCTTGGTTTAGAAAACAATTCATTGCCAGAGACAACCTTAATTGGCTTTAATCCGGGAATATTAAAATCCGAGATTACAAATTTCTCTGTTAAAAAAGATGATTACCAAAAGATAATTGAAAAAGATAAAAACATAGTAGAATCCATCTTAGATAAGGCGCAAAAAAAGACAATCAAGAACTTTATAAAACAAAATGATCAATTATTAATTAATGATTTCCACATTATTAGGAAAGATATTATTGAAAAGAAGATTTCCGGATATAAAGTAAGTTTGGTAAAAAGCTATAATGGAAAAACTTTTAGCTTTAAGGTTTTAGTTATTTTTACATTAAAAAAATACTTAAAAATAATCAATTTCGTCAAAAGATTTTTCAATTCTAAAAATATTCTTTTAGTTAGTAAAACACAGGGTATATTCTCTTGGTTGAAAAAAAGAAAAAACTTTTCAGGAATTTTTATTGATATTGGCTCAAACTTTACGCAAGTTTTTTTATTAAATAATGGGCTAGTAGAACACATATTGGATATTAAAACAGGTGGAGATATATTCACAAAAACTCTTTCCGAAAAATTAGGTCTGACAGATCAAGAAGCAGAAAATTTGAAAATTAAATATTGTAAAGGAGATATAAATTCTGGTTCTAAAAAGATTATTCGGGAATTTTTATCAAAACCAATTAATCTTTGGTTTAATGATTTGAAACAAAAACTTGAAAAATGTTGTAATGATTTTGATACTTTTTTGCCTAAAAACTTTTATATTTTTGGAGGAGGCAGTTTATTACCTGAAATAAAAAAGATTTTAAAAAATGGTGATTGGGGAAATTTACCAATTTCAAGTACAAACAAGTCAGTTAAATTTATTTTACCTAATGATCTTCCCATTAAAGATAAATCTGGACTTTTAAATAGTGCCAAAGAGACAGGGATAATTTTCTTGATACTATCTATTTGATTAATATTTTTATAAAATAAAAAATATGGCTAAAAAATTTTTTGATATTTTACCTCCGAAGTCGAAACCTTTTGAAAAAGAAGAAAAAGAGGTTAAAGAAGAGGTAAAAGAGAATAGAACAAAAGACTATTTTAAAAAAATAGGAATAGTTATTATTTGTTTTTTAGGATTAGTTATTCTACTTAGCCTTAATGCTTCATCAGAAATAATAATTAAACCATTTAAAAATCCGGTAGAACAGATAGTTGAAAACTTAAAAGTAAGTGCTGATGTTGAGGAGATAGATACTGATAATAATATTATTCCAGGTAAATTTTTTGAGATTGAAAAAGAAACCTCCCAAGAATTTTTAGCTACTGGCCAATCTTTTAAAGAAGAGAAAGCACAGGGGGTTGTTAGAGTTTATAACTCTCATAATCCACCTAAGCCTATGACCTTAGTAGTTAAAACTCGTTTTTTGTCTTCGGAAGGATCAAAATATTTTAGAGCACTAGAAAGAATATCTATTCCAGCTGCAAAATTAGAGAATAGAAAAATTGTTCCCAGTTTTGTAGATATTAAAGTTGAAGCCATGGAATCAGGGGAAGAATATAATATTGGTCCATCTAATTTTTCCATTCCAGGATTAGTTGGTAGTTCTTATTATTATACGATTCACGGGGAATCAGATTCTGCTATGACTGGTGGATTTAAAAATGAAGTGAAAGTAATCACAGCTGAAGATATAAAAAATGCCGAAAAGAAGTTAGAACAAGTTTTATTAGATGAAGCCCAAAATTCTTTAACAGAATCTTTGCCAGAAGGTTTTGTTTTATTACCTTCTGCTGTTTTCGAACAGGAAGTTGAGTCTTCTTGTTCTGAAAAAGCTGGAGCTCAAGTTTCTAAATTCATATGCCAAGGTAAAATAAAAATAAAGTGTTTAGTATTTAATGAATCTTTTATAAGAGAAATTTCTAAAAAGATTATTTTGTCTAAATTATCTGAATCAGATCAGGCCTTAGAAGAATCTTTGGATGTGGAATATCTTGATAATAGAGTAGATTTAGACAAAGAGGAGATGATTCTGAATGTTAAAATTCTATTAGATACGTATAAAAATATTGATAAACAGGATTTGAAATCTCAAATTTTAGGAAAAACACAAGAAGAAATAAAAAATATTATTTTTATAAATTTTCCAACTATTGAAAAAATAAAAGTAAAATTCTGGCCTTTTTGGATAAGAAAAGCTTCTTTTAACTTAGATCGGATTAAAATAAGGATAGACATAGGGGGTTGACTTAAAAAGCTAAATTTGTTAACGTAGATT
Organism: uncultured Candidatus Saccharibacteria bacterium; assembly: GCA_964580085.1. Lineage (GTDB taxonomy): Bacteria > Patescibacteriota > Minisyncoccia > Minisyncoccales > CG1-02-41-26 > CAYUWK01. The sequence continues at coordinate 2,841 of CAZOJF010000014.1, forward strand.
ATCATTAAACAAGATGAAGAAACAAAGTATTAAGGAGAATGGTCGTGTGATTGAAACTCTCCCTGCTCTTAGTTTTAGGGTAGAATTAGATAATGGTAGAAAAATTCTGGCCTATTTAGGAGGCAAATTAAAACGTTATAGAATTAAGATTTTGCCAGGAGATAAGGTTCTTGTTGAAATGAGTCCCTATGATGAAAATAGAGGGAGAATAGTTTATCGACTTAAATAGTTTTTATGAAAGTTAGATCTTCTGTAAAAAAGATTTGTAATAAATGCAAAATTGTAAAAAGGAAAAGAAGGATATATGTTATTTGTGAGAATCCTAAACATAAACAACGCCAAAGATAATGGCGGCTTAGTTTTAATTAAATAAATATGCCACGTATAGCCGGGATTAATATTCCAGACAAAAAACAAATATATATTGCTTTAACCTATATTTACGGAATAGGAAATTCTTTGAGTAAGAAAATTTTGAAACAAGCTGATATTGATTTTTTTAAAAAAGCATCTGATTTAAGTGAAGCAGATATCCTTAAAATTAAAAAAATTATAGATGAAAAATTTCAAATAGAAGGAGAGCTTCGTAGAGAATTGTTAAAAGACGTAAGAAGATTAAAAGCAATTGGATGTTGGAGAGGAACGCGCCATAAAAAATCTCTTCCCGTAAGAGGACAAAAAACAAGAAAGAATTCTAGAACAATAAGGGGGAATGTAAGGAAAACAGTTGGATCTGGCAAAAAAGCAGCTCCAGCTCCTAAATAAAATCTTATATTAGATAAACACTATGGGGAAAAAAAGAATTATTAAAAAAACAGAAAAAGAGCTTTTGCAAGAACGGGAACAAGTTGAAAAAGCTTTGAAAAAAGAAATTCATACCCAGTCTTCTGCTAGAGTCAAAGAGGGAAATATTTATATTAGTTCAACTTATAACAATACAATAATTACCTTAGCTGATAGAATAGGAAATGTCTTAGGGTGGAGAACAGCTGGTTCAGTTGGTTTTAAAGGGGCCAAAAAAGGAACTTCTTTTGCAGCCTCTAAGGTTGCCGGAGCTATAGCTGATATTGCGGAAAAATTGAGGATAAAAGAGATTAATATATTTGTTAAAGGTGTTGGAGGAGGTAGAGAATCGGCAATTCGTTCTTTGGCAGGTAGAGGGTTAGAGATTCTTTCCATAAAAGATGTTACTCCTATACCGCATAATGGTTGTCGACCCAAAAAAGCAAGAAGAGTATAAAATATGAAAAAAAATGTTTGTAAAATTTGTAGACGGCTTGGACAGAAATTATTTTTAAAAGGAGAAAAATGTTCGTCTCCTAAATGTGCCATGATTAAAAGGGCGTATGCTCCAGGACAAAAAAAGAAAAAAGCCAGTCGTAATATCTCGGAATATGCTAAAGAACTAAAAGAGAAACAGAAATTAAAAAATTGGTACAACTTGAAAGAATATAAATTTAAAAAATACGTTCAAGATATTTTATCTAACAAAGGAGAAATCGGAAACCTTTCAGAAGAACTTATTAAAAAATTAGAGAAAAGACTTGATAACGTAATTTTTAGAATGAACTTAGCTAGATCCAGAAGGGAAGCCCGTCAACTAGTTTCTCATGCTCATTTTTTAGTAAATGGTAAACCAGTTAATATCCCATCGTTTTCAGTTAAAAAAGGAGATATAATAAGTTTAAAAGATTCAAAAAAAGAGAAAAAACTTTTTAAGGATTTTTTGCTTCCTTTACAAAAAAACCAAATTTCCTCTTGGTTACAATTTAATTTAAAAAAGATGGAGGGTAAAATAATAGGGGAGCCTTCTTTAGAAGAAGCCCTGCCTCCGGCTGAGATTTTAAGTGTTTTCGAATTTTATTCAAAATAATTTATTAAATTTATGATTCCTTTACCAAATTTACCAAAAATAATTAAAAAAGAAAATAATAGAGCAATTTTTGAAATTGAAGGATTATACCCGGGATATGGTATTACTATTAGTAATACTTTTCGTCGAGTGTTACTTTCATCTTTAGAAGGCGCAGCTATAACCCAAGTGAAAATTAAAGGAGCTAGCCATGAATTCTCAACGATTCCCGGAGTTTTAGAAGATGTAATTACTCTGATTCTTAATTTAAAGAAAATAAGGTTTAAAGCTTTTACCAAGGAGCCCCAAAAAATAATACTTAAAGAAAAAGGAGAGAAGAAAGTAAAAGCAGGTGATTTTGATGTTTCATCTGAATTAGAAATAAAAAATCCAGATTTTCATATTGCGACAATAACTACAAAAGCAACCCAACTCCAGATAGAGGCTATTGTGGAAACGGGAATTGGTTATCAAGCATCAGAACAAAGAGAATTAAAGAAACAAGAGTCAGTAGGCATGATATCCATAGATTCTATTTTCACTCCGGTTAAAAAAGTATCTTTTCGAGTTGAGAATATGAGAGTAGGAAAACGGACAGATTTTGATAAATTAAAAATAGATATTGAAACAGATGGCACAATATCACCCCAGGAAGCTTTTTTAGGAGCATCAGAAATTCTTCTCCAACATTTTACTTTGTTTTGCAAAGACAATAAAAAGACCATAAAGAAACCATTAAAAAAAGAAAAAACAACGAAAAAGAAAAAAGCGGTAACAAAGAAAAAGAAGATTGTTAAAAAAGTAAAAAATGAGAAAAAGAACAAAAACAAGAAAATTATCAAGAAGTAGAGACCAAAGAAAAGCCTTGAGAAAATCTTTAATGAGAGAGTTTTTTTTGCATGAAAAAATAAAAACTACCGAAGCAAAAGCCAAAGAAATTCAACCATTAGCAGAAAAATTTATAACACTTGGCAAATCTGTAAATTATTTAAAACCGACATCAGCAGATAAAAATGAGAAAGAGGTAAAAGGAGGAGTATCTCAGAGAAGAATCTTAGCTAAAGTTTTTACTGATAAAATTGTTAAGAAAATTATAGAAGAAATTGCTCCTCGGTTTAAAAATAGAAATGGCGGTTATACTAGGATTATAAAAATTGGAGCAAGAAGAAGTGACAGTGCCAAAATAGCGATAATAGAATTAGTTAAGTAATCTATATTTATGGAAAGAAAAGTTCATACAATTGATGCTGCAGATGAATCTTTGGGGAGATTAGCAGTTAAGATATCCATTATTTTAAGAGGGAAAGATAAGCCGGATTTTAGGCCTAATCAAGATATGGGGGATTTTGTTCATGTAAAAAATATAAAAAAGGTTAGAATAACTGGTAATAAATTAAAACAAAAAATATATTATCATCACACAGGGTATATTGGTAATTTAAAAGAGACTCCAATGGGTGTAGTTTTTGCTAAGGATCCCGGACAAGTCTTAAAAAGAACGATTTTTGGAATGTTGCCTAAAAATAAGTTAAGGGCTCAACAAATAAAAAGATTAAAAGTATTATAATTATATTACAATGGTGGAAGCTAAAAAAACAATAAAAAAAGTAAACAAAAAAACGCCTAAAAAACGTGTTTTGAGTAATACTAAAAAAACAAAAGTAATTTTGAAAAAGAAAACAAAAAAAATTATCAAGAAGGAAGTTAAAAAATTTGCAACTAAATCATCTAAAAAATCTCCTGCTAAATATTTAGAAACAATAGGAAGACGTAAAACATCTCAAGCGAGAGTTCGTCTTTTTACTCAAGGAGATAAGAAAGAAATTAAAATTAACGAAAAACCTTTTGATACCTATTTTGTTACTCCTGAACTTCAAAAGATTATTGAATCACCTTTAAAAGTTGTAGATTCTTTAGATAAATTTGCAATTTCTATTCGAGTAAAAGGTGGGGGGATTCATTCTCAAGCAGAAGCTGTAAGACATGGTATTTCCAGAGCACTTTGTTTGTTAGATCCTTCTTTTAAAAAGAAATTAAGAAAAAAAGGATTTTTAACAAGAGATTCTCGTATGCGGGAAAGGAAAAAATTTGGGCTTAAAAGAGCCAGACGTGCTCCTCAATGGAGTAAACGATAGTATTTGATGTTAACTAGTATTCTATGTTAAAAGAGTTAATTGATAAATTTTATTTAGATGAGCAGAAAAAAAGACAGCAAGCTCATTTCTATGTTACTGATGCCGGGAAATGTCCTCGTGCTGTTTTTTTTAAGTTAAAAAATGCACCTAGGAAAAAAATAGATGCTCGTATTTTAAGAATATTTGAAATTGGTGAAAATTTTCATAGAAATATTTTTAATGTTTTATATCGTTTAAGAATTGGAGTAACAACCGAAGTAATTATACCTAAAAATGAATTAGTTTCGGGAAGAGCTGATGCTATACTTTGTATAGACAAAGAAAACTATGTTTTAGATATCAAGAGTATGAATAGTATGGTCTTTAGAAGCTTAAAAGAACCAAAGGAAGAAAATATTTATCAAATTCAATTATATCTTCATTATCTTAATATTAAAAAAGGCATATTGCTTTATATAGATAAAGACAGGCAAGAGATAAAAGAATTTCATGTTGTATATGATGCAGGATTAGTAAAATCACTTCTAAAAGATTTTAAGGAGCTTAAAAAGAAAGTTGATTCCAACATTGTTCCCAAGAGATTTTCCGGATATCCAAAAAATTGGCAATGTATGTATTGTCAATTTAAAGATATTTGTTCTTTAGCGGGAGCAGAAGAAATAAACTGGGAGAAATTTAAAGATAAAATTGATACTAGCGAAGAATAGAGTTTGAGGAGAATAAATTATTTTCTGAAAAGATATATAAATTTTCCAAAGAATTATTGTAAAATATCTTTGGATTTTTTAATTCTTTTATAGAAAATATATTTATTTTATCTCTAGTATCAGTTTCACTTATTTTAATTTGATCTCCCAGATTAAATATTAAGTAATCAGGGTTGAACCAAAGACAATCTTCAATTGTCTCTGAAAAACGATTTAAAAATATTTTTGTATAACTTGGTCCAAACTTTAGTATCCATATTTCATGGTTATTCCAACAAATTGCTTTTTGAGAATCAGATAAAACTTTTACACCTTTAAAATTATCCATAATTTTTTTAAGAGTTTGCCCAGGAGGAACATAATAAATGGTATTATCTTCTAACAAAAATATTCTGGAATTTTGTTCTTTAATCTTATATTCTTTTTCAAGTTTAATCGAAAATGGTTTTTCATTTAAAGTTTCTTTAGTCTCGTCAAGGTAATTTTCCTTAAATATAAATCCGGAAGTTGAAAGCCAGAGCATATAATCTTTTGTTGCCTCAAAGGTTATAATATTATTCAAAAAGATTCTGGATTCACTTTCTTTAGATGTAATATCTTTTTTAAAAATTGTTTGATCTTTTAAATAAAAGATTTCATTTTGATTATTTGGGTTGAATAAAATATTTTTTACTTCTTTATCTAATAAATTAATTTCTGATAAAATAGGTTCTTCAAGATTATAATCTGAAAGAAGATATATTATATTCTCTTTAGAGTCTTTTGTTTTGATTAATATCCTATTTTCTTCGGTATTCCATTTTAATTCAGCTACACTTGTAAATGATACTCCTAATTCTATCAAATCTTTTTCTTCTAAAATGGTCTTTCTTAATCCGCTATCAAAAGTTAACTCTTCTAATGTCCAGCCTTGTTCTTGTGTCTCTTTAAATAATATCTTTTTTTGATCTTCGGAAACCAAGAATTCTTCTATGTTCTGCTCTAATACATTAAAGGGAATATTTTGTTTTACTAAAAGAATATTTTCTACTTTAGTCACTTGTTTTTCTTCTATGTCTAAGTTTTTTTGCCACGTTTGAAAATCTGTTTTCTTAACCTCAATATTATATTTTTTAGGCAAAAGATTTTCTATTAAAACTGTATTTGCGAAAAAGCCGGTTTTATCAACAAACTTTTCATTAATATAAATTTCAGCAGAAGTATTTGATACTTCTATAAAAATACCTCCTGTCTTTACTATCTTGTTTTTATCAAAATCGAACCTATATCCTTGAGAATATAATAAAATTATTGGCGCTATCAAAAAAAATAGGATTACACAGAAAGATAAAAGAATTAATCTATTTTTTCTTTTCATATATCTATATTAGAATAAAATATTTAATTTGCCAAATCTTATAGAGGTTCGACTTTTGTTTTTCTTGACTTTTTGGAAAAATGTGATAAAATTAGGGCATAATAGTATTGGATTTTGAACAATCCAAGTTAAAAAATAAATAGGAGGAGGTGAAAGAAATGATTGGACTTTATGATCTAATTGAAGGCTCGAAAAAAGGCGAGTTGACGTCAAGTAAAATAGAGGATTTTCTTATTGGAAAGAAATTAGGCAAGAAAAACAAACAAAGGGTTCTAAAATGGGCAAAAGAGTTGGAATTTTGGGAGGAATATGCAAATATCTATATAAATCTAGAAAAAGCAAGTCCTTATCGACATCTGAGCAAAGTTATTGAAGGCTTTGTTGAATCTAAGAATGGAGATGTTTGTCTAGACATAGGTTGTGGACCAGCAAAAATGAGTCAGATAATCTGGAAAAAATCTAAGGAGAGAACAAAGAAGATTATTGGTATGGATATAGTTCTGAAACCGGCAAAGGAAACGCTTAAAAGGATGAATCATTCAATGCCGCTAGAACTAATATATGGAGATATCGGACAAAAATTTCCATTTCCAGACGGTCATTTTGACTTAATTGTAGCTAATTTGGTTATTCCATATGTTATTGATTTCCAAGGACAAAATGGAAAAAATGCGCTTGAAAAAGTGCTTAAAGAAACATATAGAATTCTTAAACCAAAAGGGCATATGGTATGGTCAACTCCTAAAAAAGATGTTCATTTCCAATGGGTATTCTTAGCCTCAATTCCAGATATGCTTAATCCTTATGAATATATTATTCATAAGGATATTACGAGAATTCTACAGGGAACGAGAATTTTGAAACATGCTTTAGAAATTCAAAGAAAAGGCAAGGAAGGTATATACACTTTTCTAGAAAAGGAGGAATTGGAGAAAATGTTGCTTAAAATTGGTTTTGTAAATCCAATTTGGGAAAAAACTTTTGCTCAACAAGTTTGGGTAAATAGAGTTTACAAATAGGATATTGTTAGACCCCTGAAAAAATGTTAAAATTTAATAAACATTTCAGGGGTCTTTTATTTTTATTTGATTTATGAATATTTTTGCTTTATCAGGATTTGTAAATGGAATTGCTGCTATTATATTTGGTAGTTTTGTTTATTTTAAAAATTGTAAAAAATTAAGCAATAAAACTTTCGGGCTAATGACTTTTTCTTTTGCTATTTGGAGCCTTGGTTATGGATTTTGGCAAATCTCTGGACAAAAAGAAATTGCTTTATTTTGGGTTAGAATACTTAGTGTGGGTTCAATATTTATCCCGATAACGTTTTTGCATTGGGTTTTTTCTATACTTGATATAAAAAAGAAAAAAGCAATACTTATTATCGGATACTTATTTAGTATTATTTTATTATTATTTAGTTTTAGTCCTTTATATATAAAAGATGTTAGTCCTCAACTTTTTTTTGATTGGTGGCCAGAACCAGGGATTTTATATAATATATACCTTATTTTTGGATACTTTGGAATAGTTGGTTATGCTTGTTATGAACTTTTAAAAAATTATAACAAGTTAGTAGGTTATAAACATGAACAAATAAAATATATTCTTTTAGCTGTTTTAGTTGGTTTCGGAGGGGGGGCTACTAATTTTCCTTTATGGTATAAAATTCCCGTTATTCCATATGGTAATTTTATAGTATGCTTATACCCTCTTATTCTAAGTTATGCGATTTCTTATTATCGATTAATGGATATTAGTTTAATAATAGGAAGAGGCATAATTTATATATTTAGTTTTTCGTCTGTTATTGGAATAAATTTTTATTTATTTTTTCTTAATAATAAATTAGCCCAACCTATATCTCTTAATATTTTTGGTCCATTAGTTATCGCTCTTAGTATTTTACTTTTTCAGTTATTCTTTAATTTATATGAAAAATTAGCTTCCAAATATTTTTATTATACTTTTTATTCTTATCAAAAAGTTCTAACTGATTTAGGAGAAAAGATAACTAAGATATTAGATTTGAATAGATTAACTTCTCTAATAGTTGATACCCTTATTAAAACGATGAAACTTAATAGGGCCGTTATCCTGATGAGAGAACAAGATGGTCATTATGCTATCTTAAAAAATATTGGATTTAAGCAAGAAAATGGTATTTCTTTAGTTACAGATAATTTTCTAACTAGATATTTACAGAAAAGAAAAAAACCATTAGTTTATGAAGAACTTTCTTTAATCCAAAAAGATTGTGTCTTAAAAGAAGATAAAAGAAGATTAGAGAAACTTAAAGATAATATGAATAAGATTGAAGCAGATATTTGCTTACCTCTTTTCCGAGAAAATAAAATTGTTGGCATTATAGTCCTGGGTAAAAAAATATCTGGAGATGCATATTCAAAAGAAGATATTGATCTTCTAGTTGCTCTTTCTAATCAAGCCTCAATTGCTTTAGAAAATGCTCGTCTTTATGAAAGAGTGGAAGATCTTTCTGAAAATCTCCAAGAAAAAGTTAACCAGCAAACCAAGGAATTAAAACAAGCATATAATAAAATAGAGCATGCCTATGAAGTAGAAAAAAAGGCCCACCAAGAACTTAAAGATCTTGGTGAGGCTAAAAATCAATTTATTCTTGCTACTCAACATCATTTAAGAACACCATTAACCATAATGAAGGGTTATGCATCAATGTTGATAGAGGGAGATTATGGGAAACTTAATAAAAAAGCTAAAGAAAAGCTTGTTTTCTTTTCTGGATCAACTCAAAAACTCATAAATTTAGTTAATGAATTTTTAGATATTTCACAATTTAAAGTAGGAAAGAAAATTCTTAAAATAGAAAAAATTGATATTCAGAAATTAGTTAAAGAGGTTATAAAAGAATTTAAAGTAGAAGCCGAAAAAAAAGGTATTTATCTTAAATTTAAGAAATTGAATCGTATCTCAATGATTAAAGCTGATTATGCTAAATTGAGAGAGGCCATTTATAATATCATTAATAATGGCATTAAATATACAGAAAAAGGGGGAATAACAATATTTTTAGAAATGAAAAGCAAAAAACTAAAAATCATAATACAAGACACAGGTATTGGCATGAATAAAAAAGAGATTAATAGTTTATTTGAAAAGACTTTTGAAAGAAGTAAAGGAGCCCAAAAATTATATACTCTAGGACGAGGGATAGGACTATATATTAGTTCAAGTATTATTAAAGCTCATAACGGTAAAATTTGGGCTGAAAGTTTAGGGGAAAATTCGGGATCTACTTTTTATATTGAATTACCTGTAAGATAAATAAAAAAAGAAACAAGGATATGTTTAAAAACAGTTATTAAAACTGTTTTTTTATTGAAACTATTGCTAATTTTATAGTTTTGAGATAAAATAAAGAATCCAAGATTCGTAAATAAAGTTTGAAAATGACTGAAAAATTTATAATTGAGGGATCAAAAGAACTTAAAGGTGAAATTGAAGTCAATGGTTCTAAGAATGCTGCTGGTCCTATTTTGGCTGCTACCTTACTTACTAATGAAGAATGCATAATTGACAATCTTCCTAAGATTTCTGATATTTTTAATCTTCTAGATATATTGAAAACAATGGGAGCAGAGGTGGATTGGGTAGGTGACAGGAAGGTTAAAATTAGAGCTGGAGACAATATTAATCCCGAGAAGATGGATTTTGAAAAAATGTCTAAAACAAGAGTTTCTGTACTTTTAATAG
>CAZOJF010000015.1:0-11912 GCA_964580085.1 uncultured Candidatus Saccharibacteria bacterium
TCAAAATTGTTTGTTTGAAACGTACTAAATTTTCTAAAAATTTCAGATGAAAACTTTTTAACTACATTTTTCTTGTCCCACTTTTCTAATAACAATCCCCTAATTCCTCTGGATCCAATATCTATTATTAAAAAATCCTGTTTTTTGTTTCCTTTTATTTTACGAAACGAATCTTTTTTAAAAAAATTTCTCATTTTATAATAGCTTTAATTCTTCTTGTGCTTGCCCCGGAAGATTCTTGCTTTATAATTTTAAAAAGATTCAATTCTGAAATATTTTTAACATGTGACCCTGCGCAAATTTCCTTAGAAAAAACTTCTCCTGTTTTTTGATTAACAATCGTATAAACCTTAACAATGTCCGGGTATTTTTCTTTAAAAAAAGACAAAGCACCTGATTCAATTGCTTTTTTAATAGACATTTCTTTCTCTACTACGCTCAATTCTTCTTTTATTTTCTGGTTAACTAAATCCTCAACCTTTTTAATCTCTTGATCTGTTAATTTTCTATTAAAAGAAAAATCAAAACGCAATCTCTCCGAATTTATATTTGAGCCCATTTGTTTAACTTTATCCCCTAAAATATTCCTTAGAGCCGTTTGTAAAAGATGAGTAGCTGTATGTAGTTTAATTATTTTAAGGTTTGAATCTTTGTCTCCAGTTCTTTTAATCCCATGTCCTCCAAATTTCTCTTCGGCACCAGCTCTAGAAATTTCTTGATGTTGTTTAAATTCCTGATCAAAACTTTGTTTATCTATTTTAAAGCCCTTTTCTTTTGCTAGTTCTTCGGTCAATTCTACAGGAAAACCATAACTTTGATAGAGGTCAAATGCTTCTTTTCCCGTAACAATTTTTTCTCCCTTATTGTCTAATAAATTCTTTTTTAACAGGAGCAATTTATCAAATTTAATTAATCCTTTTTTCAAAGTCTTATTAAATTTTTCTTCTTCATTCTGAATAACAGTAATAATATCTGTTTTTTTGTTTTTAATCTCCGGATAAGTATCTTTATATATCTCAATCACTTCGGCAATTAAATCAATATACCAATACTTTTTTAAATTTAAGATTTCGGAATGCCGAATAGCACTTCTTAAAATTCTTCTTAGAACATATCCCTTGCTAATATTACTGGGCATAATGCCTTCGGTTATCAAAAATACTGCTCCCCTAATATGATCACTAATAATTCTAAAACTTTTTGGGGCCTCTTCATATTTTTTATCGCTTAATGCTTCGATTATTTTAATTAAAGGCAAAAAGAGATCTGTTTCATAAGCCGAATTTTTATTCTGTAAAATAGCGATTAATCTTTCAAACCCAATACCAGTATCTACATTTTTCTGGGATAGTTTAATATATTCAGAATTTTCATTCTTGTTATATTCCATAAAAACTAAATTCCATAATTCAACAAAACGTTGGCAATTTGGGCAATTAGGACCACAATCTTTTTTTCCACAACCAAATTCTTTACCCCGGTCATAATGAATCTCTGAACAAGAACCACAAGGACCAACATTTGTAACTGGTCCCCAAAAATTATCTTTCATCCCAAATTCAACAATACGTTTTTTAGGAATTCCATTTTTTTGCCAAATCTGGATTGACTCTTCGTCTTTTGGAATATTTTTCTCTCCTTTAAAAATTGTTACCCAAATTTTATCTTTTTCTAGTCCTAAAACATCACAAAAAAACTCCAAAGCATACTCTATGGCTTTTTCTTTAAAATAACCTTGTTGACTATTCTGACCAATGGACCAATTCCCTAGCATTTCAAAAAAAGTATTATGGGTATCATCTCCCACTTCTTGAATATCATTACTTCTAAAACATTTTTGGCAAGAAGTTAAAATCCTTGAGCCAAATTTTTTAATAACATCCTCTTCTCCAGATAAAACTGTACTAAACTGTTGCATTCCAGCGGAATTAAAAAGCACTGTGGAATCAGAAGGGATTAAAGGACTTGATTTAATAATTTTATGATTTTTACTTTCAAAAAAATTGAAAAACTTTTTTCTAAGATCACTTGATTTCATAATAAAGATTAGTATTTATTTGATATTTTAATAAATTCCTTTGGTTTTAAAGAGGCCCCTCCTATTAAAAGACCTTGTATTTCTAAATTCTTTAAATAATTAAAAGCATTTTGACTATTAACGCTTCCTCCATAAAGAATTCTAATTTTTTTAGCAATTTTTTTATTATAAAGACGAGATATAAGTTTCCTAATAAATAAAGCAACTGTCATTGCTTGGTCTTCTTCACAAGAATTATTGCTGCCAATGGCCCAAATAGGTTCGTAAGCAATAATTATCTTTTCAATTTCCTTTTTGGAAACTTTCTCTAATCCTTTTCTTACTTCCTTTTCCAAAATTTTGAATGTTTTGCCCTGTTCTTTTTCTTTTATAGTCTCTCCAATACAAAATATAGGTTCTAACCCAGAGTTTAATGCTTTTTTTATTTTCTTATTTATCATTTCATCTGTTTCCCCAAATATTTTTCTTCTTTCTGAATGTCCTATAATAACATATTTGCATTTTAAGCTTTTTAACATTTGACAAGAAATTTCACCTGTATAAGCTCCCTTATCTTCAAAAAAACAATTTTGGGCACCTAATTTGATAAAAGACAAACTGTTATTAATTGTTTCTAAATAACAAAAAGGAGGGCAAATAATAATTTCTGTGTCTTTTCTTTTTTTTAATCCTTTTTTTACAGATGAAAAAAGTTGTTTTGCTTTTTTCTTAGTAGTTGGATTACATTTCCAATTTGCTATAATAAATTTTTTCATATTTTTTATGCTTTTCTTAAAATTTGAGCTGCTTTTTCCGGTTCTAGGGAAGATATTTCCATACGTGTTCCAATTTCAAAACCAGCCATTGTTGCTGTTTTGGGCAATATTGTCCAATGCCAGTGATAATAATTATGTTTTTTTCCATCACAAGGAGCAGTATGTAAATAAAAATTATAAGCTGGGTTAGAAAGCACTTTATAAAATTTAGAAAAAGTAATTTTAAATGCTTCTGCTAAAGATATTTTTTCCTCTTCTGTTATATCTTCAAAATAAGAAAGATGTTTTTTAGGAGTTATAATCATTTGAAATGCTGATTTGGAAGCAAAAGGACACAAAACTAAAAAATGTTTATTCTGAAAAACAATTCTTTTCTTTTTCTTCATTTCTAATTTTGCCATTTCACAATAGAGGCACTTTTTATTTTTACTAAAATATTTCCGAGAGGTTTCCAGGGCTTTATTAATATCACTATCAATAAGGGGAGTTGTTATTATTTGAGAATGAGGGTGAACTACAGATGCTCCAGCCTCAACACCATAGTTATGAAAAATAGAAATATAATTAACAAATTTCTCTTTTCGAAGAGATAAATACCTACTTTGATAAACATCTATTAACTCCTTTATTTGATTTATATTAAATTGAGCTATTTGTTTTTCGTGGCTGCGAGTTATCACCAATTCATGAAAACCTGTTGCTGATATTCTTTTATAGAACTTACTTTCTGAATATTCTTTTAGTTTTGTTAGAGGACTTACAGCTGGATATTTATTGGGGATAACAATAGTAGTCCAATTTTGAGGGATACCATTTGAAAGAGGCATCTTCTTCCCTCGGGCAAAGATTAAACTTGGGTTTTTTTGAGTCTCAATCTGGCAAAAAGGACATTTTGATTTAGGGGTTTTTATTATTTTTCTTTTCTTGATTTTAAAAGCTCCTGGTCTCTTGTTTCTTTCAGAAGCTATAAGAACCCAGTCTTTAGAAATAAGGTCATAACGAAACTCGGAATGACTTTTAATTTTTTTATTCATATTACTAATTATAACAGATTTTTTAAAAAAAATAAGAGCCCCCAGAGTCAATCTTAGGGGATCTAAATTATGATTTTTTAGAACAAAGAATTATTCAAATTTTGTCAACACTTCCGGACCATTTTTAGTCATAGCAATCGTATGCTCAAAATGAGCAGATAAGGAACTATCCTCTGTTTGCCAGCCAGATCTATCAGAAGCCAATTTAATTCTCCAATCCCCTGCGGTAACCATTGGCTCAAAACAAAAAACCATTCCTAATTTAATTTCCGGAGTTTCCCCTCTTTCTTTATAATTTAAGATTTGAGGATCTTGGTGAAGATCTCTGCCAATTCCATGACCACAAAGTTCTCGGATAACATCTAGTTTTTGAGATTTAACATATTTTTCAATTAAATCGCCAATATCTCCAAAAGTAACTCCTACTTTGACTGCATTAATTGCTAATTCCAAAGATTTTCTAGTAACCTCAATTAATTTATGAATTTCCGGTTTGACTTCGCCAACCGGCAAGGTAATGGCCATATCACTAAAAAACCCTTCATATTTGAGCCCTATGTCTAGAGATAAAATATCGCCACTTTTCAATTGATAATCTGAAGGTGTTCCATGAACAATTATTTCATTGACCGAAGTACATAAGGTAGCTGGAAAGCCATCATATCCCTTAAAGGCTGGTTCGGCCCCTAAATTAAAAATAAGGGCCTCTGCGGCCTTATCTAGCTCTTTGGTAGTAATTCCTATTTCTACTTTGTTCTTTAATCCTCTCATAACATCTGCTAACTTTTTACCCGCTTGTCTCATTATTTCAATTTCTTGTTCTGACTTAATTGTTATCATATAAATTATTTATTTTTATAACCTAATGTTTTTAGAATTATTGTAAAAATATTAGAAACCGAACCCTGACCATTAATCTTTTTAAGATTTAACTTTCTTTTTAAAAGATACTCAACCAAAGGTAATGTTCTTTTTTCATATTCAACTAGTCTAACTTTTATGGTTTTTGGATTATCAAGCCCTTTCCTTCTAATTAATTTGGAACCATCTAACGGACAAAATTTAAGTTTTTTTGTTTCTTCGGAATAAAGTATGGGATGACGCATTAATTCACAAATACGCCGATGAGAATTTCTGAAAATTGATTCTTGGGCTGAAACTTGAATTACAATAATTTTAATATTCTTCTGGCCATATAATTTTTCCAAAACTGGCATTACTTCTTTACCTTCATATAATGTTCTGGGTGAACCAGCAATTACTAAATTTTCTCCTGCTTTATGAAGTTGTTTTATTTTTTCTTTAACTAAATAACTAACAAATGGTGGGCTACATAAACTTCCCTTGGTCCATAGTTTTTTTTCATTAGCATAAGAATATTTTTTGCCCGCGACTTTAATATATTTTTGTTTTTGAGGATTATTAAAAGACTCTTCTAAAATTTTACTTGTTTCAAAGTAATATAATCCTAACTTATCAGCTAATAATCCTGATTGAGTCCCCTTGCCTGCTCCCGGAGCTCCCAACAAAATTATAACCATTTTATTTTTCATAATATTAAAACTTTTCATACTCCTTCATTTCTATTTGGGCTTTGATCTGGCGCCACATATCTAAAACAACACTGACCATAATTAATAATGCTGTTCCCCCAATTAAAAATCCAAAAGCTTTAATGCCGGTTAAGCCCTGAATAATAGAAGGCATAACAGCTATGGTCCCTAAAAACGTTGCTCCAATAAAAAGAATTTTATATAAAATATGTTGTAAAAACTTAGCTGTAGAAGCCCCCGGTCTAATCCCAGGGATAAATCCTCCCATTTTCTGGAGATTATCCGAAACTGTTTTGGGATCAAAAGTAACCGCAGTATAAAAGTACGTAAAAAGAAATACTAAAACAAAATATGAGCTTCCATAAATCCAAGTATTTTGTAAAAAATTATTAATGCCTTGAGCAACACTTGCTAAAATTTGATTTCCGGAACCAGAAAGAAAATTAGCAATCATCCCCGGAAAGAGTAAAATACTTAAAGCAAATATAATAGGTATTACCCCAGCTGGGTTAACATTTATCGGCAAATAAGTAGAAAAACCGCCATACATTTTCATTCCCCTTACTCTCTTAGCATAAGAAACTGGCACATTTCTTCTCCCTTCATTGACCATAACAACTCCGGCTACAATAATTAAAGCAACAACAAAAAATAAAATATATAATGGCAAGTTAGAAGGATCCCAATTAGCAGCAACACTCTGCACTTGCATCGGTGTTCTAGCCACAATCCCAGCGAAGATCAAAAGAGATACTCCGTTGCCAATTCCTTTTTCTGAAATCAACTCTCCCAACCACATTAAAAATACTGCTCCAGCCGTAATGGTTGAGATTGAAGTTAGTAATAACAAAGGAGAAATAGAACTAATTATCCCTTGATGCTGAAATAAAATTAACATACTATAACCCTGTAATATAGCTAAAGGAACAGTAGCCATTCTGGCATATTGATTAAACTTCTGTTTGCCTTGTTCTCCTTCCTCTTTATATAGTTTTTCAAAAGCCGGGAATATCATTGTTAATAATTGCAAAATAATCGTAGCTGTAATATATGGACCCAGTCCAAGCATCACAATGGAAAGTTTGCTTAAAGCTCCTCCGGTAAAAAGATTTAATAACCCAAAAACCTGGTTTTCATTAAAAAACCTTTGTAAGTTCGCTGTGTCTATCCCCGGAATAGGGATATTAGCAGCTAAGCGAAAAACTAAAAAAATAAATAAAACAAAAAATATTTTTTTTCTAAGTTGGCGATCTTTAAAAACTAAAATAAGTTTTCCGAACCAATTCATATTTTTATTATTGATTTAGTTTTCTCTAATTTTTCCCGGGCAGTTTTAGAAACTTTACAATGACTAATGATTAATTTCTTCTTGGTTTTACCTTGCCCTAAAATTTTAACTAGGGGTATTTTTTTTCTGACAGATCTAATTATTTTTTTCTCCACTAAAATCTCGGGAGTAACCTTTTCTCCATCTTCAAACTTTTTATCTAAAATTGCAATGTTTATTTCGGCAATAACTTTCTTATTTGTTTGGGAATTATTATATCCTCTTAATTTAGGATATTTTTTAATCAATTCTCTAATCATTGGTTGAACATTATTCCCTGATCTTGCTTTTTGTCCTTTTATCCCACGGCCCGAATAAGTCCCCCTCTTGCCTCCTCGGCCTATTCTTTTCTTTTCTTTTGGTTTCTGTTTTGGTTTTAATTTATGAATTTCCATATAAAATTATTTATTCTTAACTTGTAGTTTCTTTAATGCCTTCATCGTAGCTTTAGCATTATTAATCTTATTTTTTGATCTTGATAAAATTTTAGAAGAAATATTTTTTATTCCAGCTAGATTACAAATTACCCTTACCGGGCCTCCAGCAATAATACCTTTCCCTTTTCTCTGAGGGCGAAGGAGGACAACAGATGCTTCAAACTTTGCTTGTATTTCATGAGGGATAGAATCTTCTATAAACGGAATTTCAAACATATTTTTCTTGGCCTTTTTTTCAGCTTTTTCCATTGCCTGGGCAACATCTTTCCCTTTGGCAACTCCCAAGCCAATCTTTCCTTTTTTATTACCCAAAATCATACAAGCTCTAAATCTCAATTTCTTGCCTCCGGATGTTACTCTGGTAACTCTATCTAAAGATAATAGTTTTGAATCAAACTCTGATTTTATTTCTTTTTTATTATGTCTATTAAATTTACCTATCATTTTTTATATATTAAAATTTAAGTCCTCCTTGCCTGGCCCCGTCAGCTAAGGCTTTAACCCTCCCATGATATTTATATCCACTCCTATCAAAAACAATATCTTTAATTCCTTTTTTAATAGATTCTTCGGCAATTTTCTGACCTACATGCCAAGCTAAAGCTTTTTTACCAGTTAGAGGACACTTTTCTTTTTTAATTTTATCAATTTTAAAATCACTTAAACTCAAGATATTTTTTCTCTTTTCATCATTAATTAATTGAGCATATATATGTTGATTTGATCTAGAAACACAAAGTCGGGGCACTTTTGAAGTTCCTTTCATCCTGTTTTTAATACCTTTGTGTCTCCTTTTTCTTTTCTCTTGTTTTGTTAACATAAACTATTTAATTAAGTAGTGGCAGCCTTCTTCCCTTCTTTTCTTCTGACTTTTTCTCCTACATATCTAATCCCCTTGCCTTTATATGGTTCGGGACGACGAACATTTCTTATCTTAGCCGCAATTGCTCCTACTTGTTGTTTATTAATCCCAGATATTGTAATTATATTTTTTTTAACTGAAATTTCTATGCCTTGCGGAATTTCTATCTCTTTTTTATCAGAAAAACCAACTTCTAAAATAAGTTTATCATTTTCAACAGAAGCCCGATAGCCAATGCCCACCAATTCAAGTTGTTTCTCAAATCCGTTGGTAACTCCCTCAACACAGTTAAAAAGAAGCGATCTAGTAAGCCCCCAAAGAGCTGAACTTTGTTTTGTTCTTTTTTTAGGTTTTAAGGATATTATTTTATCTTTCATCTCAATATCAATAATCCAAGGAATTTCATGAGATAGCTCTCCCTTAGGCCCTTTTATCATAACCTCTCTGTGGTCTATTTTTACCTCCACGTTTTCTGGTATTATTATATTTTTTTTACCAATACGACTCATAATATTAAATAATTGGTTACCAAATTTCACATAAGACTTCTCCGCCTAGCTTTTTTTCTCTAGCTTGTTTGTCTGTTATCAAGCCCTTGGAGCTAGAAATCACTAAGATCCCTGCCTTTCTTTTTATCTTCCCCAGATCTTTAAAATTACTATAGATTCTTTGTCCGGGCTTGGAAATTCTCTTCAATCCATTAATTATTCCTAATTTATTATCATAATTTAAAAACAATTTTAATATTTTATTATTTTTCTTTTTCTTTACTTCTAATTTTTTTATAATTTTTTGCTCTTCTAGAATTTTAGCAATTTCCTCTCTCAATTTAGAAAAAGGAATTTCAACTGCTTCGTGAGAAACAGCTTGAGCATTACGTATTCTAGTGAGCATGTCTGCTATTGGATCTGTCATAATTTTACCAAGATGATTTTTTTACGCCAGGAATTTCTCCTTTATTTGCTAATTCCCGAAAGCAAATTCTACATAACCCAAACTTTCTCATATACCCTCTCACTCGGCCACATCTAAAGCAACGTCTTACTATTCTGGTTTTAAATTTAGGCTCTCTTGCTGATTTAATAATTTGTGATTTTTTAGCCATTTTATTTTGTTTTCATTGGGAAACCAATTAATTTTAATAATTCTAATCCTTGCTCTTTGTTTTTGCTATTTGTTACTATAGTTATTTCTAAGCCAAAGATACTTTTTTCTCTTTCCGCAGATATCTCTGGGAAGGCAGTATGCTCTTTAAACCCTAAAGAAAGATTACCTCTCTGGTCAACAAATTTAGGATCAATCCCTCTAAAATCTCGTGTTCTAGGTAGAGTAAGAAAAATTAATCTTTCTATAAAGTCATACATTTTTTTGCCTCTTAGGGTTGCTACGGCTCCAACATACATTCCTTTTCTTAATTTAAAAGTAGCTATTGATTTTTTGGCTTTTTTCAAACAGGGCATTTGTCCAGTAATAACAGATAATTCTTTGAGAATATGTTGTTCTATCTTTTCTCTATCTTTTCCATTCTTCCCAATAATTTTCTTGCCAAACCCAGAATTTACTACTATTTTTTCAATTCTAGGTACAGCCATAATATTTTTATAGCCAAACTTTTTCATCATCTCCGGAACTACTTGTTTTTTATATTTTTCTAATAGTTTAATCATAATTCTGCTCCACATTTTTTACAAATTCTAACCTTTGCCTTGCCCTCTATTTTGCTATAACCAACCTTAACCGGTTTCCCACATTTTGGACAAATTAACTTTACATTAGATGTATAAATTGGAAAAGTAATTTCGACTGTTTGTCCTTTTTCTCCAGATTTTTTAGGTTTTTTATGGACTTTTTTTATATTAATATTTTCAACCAAAATTTGATTCTTTTTAGGTAATCCTCTTAATACTTTTCCTTTTTTCCCTTTATCTTTTCCTCTAATTATTAAAACTTGATCGTTTTTTTGAATTTTCATAATATTAAACTACTTCTTTAGCTAAAGTAGTTATTTTTTCATAACCCTTTTCTTTTAATTCTCTGGGGATTGGTCCTAATATTCTATTACCTTTTGGTAATTTAGAATCATTTATAATAACACAGGCATTCTCGCTAAATCTAATATAAGAACCATCTTTTCTGCGGAAAGGACTTCTTTGTCTTACTATCACGGCTTTAACTATTTCATGTGTTTTAACTTGGCGTCTTGGTTCTGCTTTTTTAACTGCCGCTACTATAACATCTCCTAATCGGGCATAGCGTCTTTTAGAACCTCCTAAAACCTTAAAACACTGCACTATTTTAGCACCTGTATTATCAGCTACTTTTAATATTGTCTGTGGTTGAATCATTGTTTTTTTGTTTTAATAGTTTCCACAACTCTCCAATGTTTATCTTTGCTTTTCGGTTTACATTCTTGAATCATAACTTGATCTCCTATCTCCAGTTTAGATTCTTTAGCATCAGCTTTATACTTCTTTGAAACTTTATATCTTTTTTTATACTTAGGATGTTCTTTAATCCGATCAATTTTAACCACAACCGTATCTTTCATTTTATTAGAAACAATTGTTCCTTTTAATCTTTTTTTAGGCATTTTCATTTGCCCTCTCGGGCTTATTTATTTTCTTACTTCTAGCAGTTAATA
Organism: uncultured Candidatus Saccharibacteria bacterium; assembly: GCA_964580085.1. GTDB lineage: Bacteria > Patescibacteriota > Minisyncoccia > Minisyncoccales > CG1-02-41-26 > CAYUWK01. The sequence continues at coordinate 10,648 of CAZOJF010000015.1, forward strand.
TAGTCAAAACTCTAGCAATATCTTTTCTGGTTTCTCTAACTTCTCTTACATTTTTCAACTTACCAGCGGAAATATCAAACTTAGACTGACGAAGTTTTTCTTTTTTATCTGATAAAGTCTTATAAAGTTCTTTTTCTGATAAACGTAAGAAATCTCTAATTTTTTCTTTTTGCTTCATATTTTTTATTTCTTCAAAAACTTTGTTTTTACGGGAAGTTTATCCGAAGCTTTCCTAAAAATTTCCTTAGCTAATTCTTCTTCAACCCCATCTAATTCAAAAATAATTTTGCCTGGCTTAATCGGAAAAACATAATGAGAGACTGAACCTTTACCTCCGCCCATAGGAACTTCATCTCCTTTTGAAGTAACTGGCTTTGACGGAAAAATTCTAATCCAGAGTTTCCCTTTCTTCTTTAAATACCTAATAATAGCTCTCCGAGCTGCTTCAAGTTGAGCAGAAGTAATCCATTTGGCGGATACGGCTTTCAAACCAAAACTACCAAAAGAAAGTTCGGTCCCTCTTCTTTCTATCCCTTTCGATCTTCCCTTATGCCATTTTCGGTGCTTCATTTTTTTTGGTTCAAACATACTATTCAAGTTTTATTCAAATTTTTCTCCTTTATAAATCCAGACTTTAACTCCTATAGCTCCATAAGTACAAAAAGCTGAACTGGTTCCATAGTCTATATCTGCTCTTATGGTATGTCTGGGCAGTTGACCTTGTTTTAACCATTCTGTTCTTGAAATTTCTACTCCGTTTAACCTCCCGGAAACTTGTACTCTAGCTCCTTTAGCTTCTTTTTGCAACATAATTTTCCCTAGAGCCATTTTCAAGGCTCTTCTAAATCTGATTCTTCTTTTAATTTGTTGAGCTATCCATTGAGCGCAAATATTAGCCGATAACCAAGGGTTTTTAACTTCTTGGACTTCAATTTTTATTTCTGTTTTATCTTCTTTACTTTTTTTTAATTCTTCAATCAACGCCTTTTTTAATTTCTCTATCGCTTCCCCTCCTCTGCCGATAACTAAAGCTGGTCTTGAAGTTTTAATAATAACTTTAATAACCGAACGCGATCTTTCAATTTCAACATTTTCTATACTCGCTTCTTTTAATTTTTCATTCAAAAATCTTCTGATTATAAAATCTTCTTTCAAATATTTAAATGGCTTTGGGCCATAAAAACCTCTAGACAGCCAGTCGGCCATTCTTCTTATTCTAAATGATTTTGGGTGAACTTTATGTGACATAATAACTTAATTAAAAT
>CAZOJF010000016.1:0-10759 GCA_964580085.1 uncultured Candidatus Saccharibacteria bacterium
AGAAAAAGAAAAACCAGAACAAGGCAAAGTAATTGCTGTTGGTACTGGCAAAAAACTATCTTCTGGAAAAGTAATTTCTTTAGACGTAAAAAAAGGAGATGTTGTCCTATTCACAAAATATGGACCAAACGAAATAAAGGTCAATGGAAAAGAATATTTAATTGCTAAAGAAGAAGATATTCTAGCAATTTTAGAATAAATTTAATAAATAAATTATGGCAAAAGAAATTACATATTCTGAGGAAGCTCGGAAAAAATTAAAAAAGGGTGTTGATAAACTAGCTGATGCTGTGAAAGTTACTATAGGACCTAAAGGAAGAAATGTTGTTTTAGACAAAGGATTTGGTGCTCCAACCATTACTAATGACGGAGTTTCAATTGCCAAAGAAATTGAAATAGAAGACAAAGTAGAAAACTTAGGTGCTGAAATTATTAAAGAAATTGCTTCTAAGACAAATGAGAATGCAGGAGATGGGACAACTACAGCTGTTGTTTTAGCTCAAGCATTAATTAAAGAAGGATTTAAAAATGTTGCTGCTGGGAGTAATCCTTTGGCTATAAAAAGAGGACTTGAAAAAGGATGCAAGGCAGTTGTTGAAGAACTAAAAGGTTTTTCAAAAGAAATATCTAATAAAGAAGAAATTGCTCAAGTAGCTACTATTTCAGCTGAAAATACCGAGCTAGGAAATTTAATTGCCGAAGTAATGGAACAAGCAGGAAAAGATGGGGTAGTTACAATAGAAGAATCAAAAACATTTGGACTTTCTAAAGAAGTTGTAGAAGGCCTTCAATTTGATAGAGGATATATTTCTCCTTATATGATCACTAATTCGGAAAAGATGGAAGCTGTTTTAGAAAATCCTTATATCTTAATTACAGATAAAAAGATTTCTTCTATTCAGGATATTTTACCAGTTTTAGAAAAAATAGCTAAAACAGGGAAAAAAGAAGTTTTAATTATTAGTGAAGAGGTTGAAGGAGAAGCATTAGCGACTTTAGTTGTTAATAAACTTAGGGGAATTTTAAATGTATTAGCCATAAAAACACCCGGATTTGGAGACAGAAAAAAAGAAATGTTAGAAGATATTGCTTGTGTTACTGGAGGACAAGTAGTTTCCGAAGAAAAAGGTATAAAATTAGAGAGCGTAGAGATTGATATATTAGGGACTGCTAGAAAAGTTATTTCTACAAAAGAAGATACAACTATTGTTAGTGGACAAGGTAAAAAAGAAGACATTGATACTAGAATAAACCAAATTAGAAATGAAATTAAATCTACTAATTCTGATTTTGATAAAGAGAAATTACAAGAAAGACTTGGTAAATTATCAGGGGGAGTAGCTGTTATTAAAGTTGGCGCTCCTACAGAAGTTGAACAAAAAGCTCTTCAACATAAAGCAGAAGATGCTTTAGCTGCAACTAAAGCAGCGGTTGAAGAAGGAATTGTTCCGGGAGGAGGGGTAGCCTTAATTAGAGCATCTAAAGTTTTAGATGGATTAGAATTGGATAAAGATGAAAAAATAGGTCTTGATATTTTAAAAAAAGCATTAAAAGAACCATTAAAAATGATTGCTCAAAACGCCGGAATAGAAGGAGCAGTAGTGGTTGAAGAAGTTAGAAAAAATAAAGATGGGCATGGGTTTAATGCTCAAAAAATGAAATATGAAGATTTATTAGAAAATGGAATAGTTGATCCGACAAAAGTAGTTAGGTCAGCTTTGGAAAATGCTGTTTCCGGAGCGGGCATGCTTTTAACAACAGAATCTGTTGTTTCTGAACTTCCTAAGAAGGAATCGAATCCTACTATGCCTGGTGGTATGCCGGGAGGTATGCCAGGAATGGGTGAATACTAATAAACAAGATTGAAATAAAAATCCTCTCATTGATTTTGGGAGGATTTTTAGTTATAATAACTAAGATTAACTAAAATAATTAGATATTTATGCTTTGTCCAATTTGTAATATAGAAATGAAGAAAACAATATTTTATGGGAATGAAGTTGATTATTGTCCCCAATGTTTTGGTATCTGGTTTAAGAAAGACGAATTAAGAATAGCCAAAGATGAAAAAGACAAAGATTTAAAATGGCTAGACATAGAACTTTGGAAAGACAAAACGAAATTTCGGATTGCCGAAGTTCATAAAAACTGTCCTGTGTGTTCAGTCCCTCTATATTCTGTAAAATATGGTGATTCTGATATAGAGGTTGATATTTGTAATCTATGTAAGGGTATTTGGATTGAGAGAGGAGAGTTTAAGAGAATTATAGATTATCTCAAAGATAAAAAATATGATGAAACTTTAAAAAACTATTTTAAGAATCTGATTAAACAAGGGATACAAGTTTTTACCGGGCCCGAAGATTTTCGTTCGGAATTAGAAGATTTTTTAATAATATTTAAAATATTAAATTATAAATTTGCTATTAAATATCCAGAAATTGTTAAATTAATTTCAATGTCCCGTAAATAAAAGTCGAAGTAAGTATTAACTAATAATTAATCTATGTCAATTTTATATATAACTTTATTTGTAGTTCTTATTTTAGTTCTTTGGCTAATTGGTGTTTTTAATTCTTTGGTCAAAATAAAAAATAGAGCCAAAGAAGCCTGGGCAGATATTGATGTCCAATTGAAGAGAAGATACAACTTAATTCCTAACTTAATGGAAACAGTTAAGGGTTATGCTAGCCATGAGAAAGAAGTTTTTGAGAAAGTTACTCAAGCTAGGGCCCAAGCAATGAGTGCCCAAAACGTAGAAGAAAAAGCCAAAGCCGAAAATATGTTAAGTAATACATTAAAATCTCTTTTTGCTGTTTCGGAAAACTATCCTGACCTTAAAGCTTCTCAGAATTTTCTAGAATTACAAAGAGAGCTTCGGGATACAGAAGATAAAGTTCAAGCAGCTAGACGCTTTTATAATACTAATGTCCGAGATTTAAATATAAAAAGAGAATCTTTCCCATCAAGTATTGTAGCTAAAATGTTTAACTTTCAGAAGATGGACTTGTTTGAACTAGTAGAAGCAAGCCAAAGGGAAGTTCCTAAAGTAAGTTTCTAATATGGCTACTCTTTATTCCCAAGCGGATTCTAACGTTAGAAAGACATGGTTTTTAATGTTTTTCTTTTTGATTTTTATTATCGCCCTAGGTTGGCTTTTTAGTTATTTATTGGATAATTCAATTATTTTAATAATAGCAGTAATTTTTAGTATATTTACAAGTTTTTTCAGTTATTGGTATTCTGACAAAATTGTTCTTAAAATGTTAGGGGCTAAACCAATAGAGAAAAAAGATAATCCAGAGCTTTATCGACTAGTTGAAAATCTCTGTATTGCTTCGGGTTTACCTTTGCCCAAAATTTATATTCTTAATGAAGCCCAGCCAAATGCTTTTGCTACAGGAAGAGATGAAAAACATGCAGTTGTTGCTGTTACTCAAGGGCTTTTAGATAAATTAGAAAGACCAGAGCTAGAAGGAGTTATCGCTCATGAACTTAGCCATATTAAAAACAAAGATATTCTTTTAGGAACAGTTGTAGTTGTTCTAGTGGGGATTGTTGCTTTATTGTCAAACTTGTTTTTAAGAATAAGTTTTTGGGGAGGAGGGAGGAGAGACTCGAAACAAGGGGGAGGATATTTGGGCCTGATAATAATAGCTCTGGGGATAATTGCGGCTATCTTAGCCCCTCTAGCAGCTAGTTTAATTCGTTTATCTATTTCCAGAAAAAGAGAATTTTTAGCTGATGCATCAGGTGCTCTTTTAACGAGATACCCAGAAGGATTAGCTCGGGCATTGGAAAAAATTAGCTCAGATCCAAATCAAATGAAAAAAGCTAATAATTCTACTGCTCATTTATTTATTTCTTCACCCTTTAAAGGGAAACAAAGTAAAAGCTGGTTTACAAAGATTTTTATGACTCATCCTCCAGTTGAAGAAAGAGTTAATGCTCTTCGGGGGATGAAAGTATAGTATCTGGAGGGGTGCGCCGAATGGCAAGGCACTGGCTTGGAAAGTCAGCGGGCGTAAGCCCTTGCAGGTTCGAGTCCTGTCCCCTCCGCCATTGCTTTGTTAAAACAAAATAATTAAATAAATATATGGTTTCAGGAATTTTTTTAGCCAGTTAAATCGATTCCACAAATCCGGAACCCGACAAGACTTAATGCTTTCTCAGAAGTTGTTTTGATATAGTTAAAAAGGGAAAGTTAAGAATAAAGTTCGGAATATAAATCCAGATATTCTCTTGCCGATTTTTTCCAAGAGAAATCTTTTTTCATCCCATTAATCTGCGCTTGTTGCCAGATTTTTTTGTTTTTATACAAAGAAAGCACTTTTTCTATTGTCTGCCATAGTGTTTTGGAGCTGAAATTTTCAAAAGTAAACCCTGTTCCTCTAATTATAGAAGAAGATATTTTAACAGGTTGTACTGTGTCTTTTAATCCCCCTACGGCTCTTACTACGGGGATAGTACCATAGTTCATTGCTATAAGTTGCCCCAAACCACAGGGTTCATAAAAGGAGGGCATCAAAAAAATATCCGAACCCGCGTAAATCTGATGAGCTAATTTTTCATCAAATCCTATTTTTACCCAGAATTTTTTAGGAAATTTTTTTGCAGTTTTAACAAAAAAGTTTTCATATTGTTTTACCCCTTTGCCAAGCACAATGAATTGCACATCTTGCTTCATTAACTGCGGTATTATCTTTTCAACAAGGTAAATTCCTTTTTGCGAAGCTAGTCTCGAGATAAGAGCGAATATTGGAGTATCTGGCTTTATTGCCTTGAAATATGTTTTTTGAAGAAAAACCTTATTGTATTTTTTATTTTCAATTGTTTTATCAGAATATTGTTTTTTCAAAAAAGTGTCTTTTTGCGGATTGAAAGTTTTGGTATCTAAGCCATTAAGTATGCCCCTTAGTTTATTTTTTCTTTGGCTAAGATATTTTGATAAACCAAATCCATTTTTGGGGATTAAAATCTCTTTAGCATAGGCAGGGCTTACAGTGGTGACACGATTGCTGTTTACAATGCCTAATTTAAGACAATTTACTTTAGTAGAGAAGTTTGTATGAAGAAAATAATTAACAATTTCAGGTGAGTATATCCCTTGATATCCTAAGTTGTGGATGGTTAGAATAGTTTTAAAATTCTTTTTCTCTTTTTTCACCAGATAAGGAATAATTCCTGTTATCCAGTCATGACAGTGAATAATATCAGTGTTCAATCTTTCTGCCAATTTGATAGTTGCCTGAGATAGAAACAAAAACCGAGCTGCTTCCTGCTGAGTTCTTTTTAATGAATTATCTTCACTAAAATACACTTCTTTCCCCGAAAAATATTTCGGGTTCTTAATCAGATAAACAGGTATTTTAGTATTAGGTAATGTAGTTTGCCAAATATCAAAGGTCCCCTTTTTGCCAAATTTTAATGAGATATTTTTTTCTACCAGATAAAGAGGTGTTTTTAATTCTAGAAATTCATAAAAGGGAATAACGATAGCAACTTTAATGTCCAATTGGGCCAAGGCTTTTGGGAGAGAACTTACAACATCAGCTAACCCTCCTACTTTGACAAAAGGAGAACATTCCGAAGAACTAAATAAAACTTTCATAAGCTTTCTTGAAATTTATTATTAAACTTTTTATTTTTTGTCCAAACTCTCTACGATTTTGCTTAGTCATTTTAGGCAGGTTTTTATAGTCCAGCAAAAAATAATATCTTATTTGGTCAAGAAATATTTTGGCCAGAAATTTTTTAAGTTGGGTTTTTGTCTTTTTAAAATCAATATGTTGGCTTCTACAGTAGGTTTTTATAAAAATATCTTGTAGTTTGTCTCTCTCTCTTTGGGAAAGTTTTATTTGCCATATTTCTTTGGGCAAATTGAAAGACGCCATAATAGTTGCTAAATCCATTAAAGCAGGTCCTCTTCCAGCTTTATCAAAATCAATCACGTATAATTGGGTTTTGCCTACAATTATGTTCCCGGGATAAAAATCATTGTGGATAAGCACGTTTTGATTCTTCCAAATTTTATCTACGAATTTTAAGGTTTTTAAAGAAGGAATTTCTTTTTTTAACTCTGGCAAAGAGGTTTTTATTTTTTTAAAAATATATGTATAACCAATTGATTGAGGAAAAAACGCTTTTGAAAAAGGGCTCTTTGGTTTTAAATTATGTAATTTTACTAGAAAAAGAGCGGCTTTTTTAAGAGATTGAGAGAGAATTCTTTTTTCCTTTTTTTCGATAATTTCTGTTAAAGTTCTTCCGGGAACCTCTTGGTAAAATAATATGTTGTGGTTTTTATCAAAATAGACAGCATTAGCAATGGGTAGCTTTTTGTAAAGATATTGCATTATTTCATAAACATCTTCCTTTGACTCTTTTTTACTTGATGTAGCTCGGAACCTTTTTATTAAATGGTTTCCAAATGTAACTTTGTATTTAACGAGACAGGTATCTTTTGCCCAAGAAGGGGATACCCTTTCTATTTGAATACTTTTTATTTTTTTATCTACCATATTAGCAAAAAACCCCCTCTTTTTTTTGGTGAATAAATTTTTGATAAAAAGAGGATCTTGAGATTTAAAGATTTTATTGTATTTCATATTAAACTTTTCTTAATTCTGGTTGCCCAGGTTTTATTTTTTTGTATTTTTCTTTATATCTATCCATTAACGTTCTTAATTTTTTATCAGATACTTCTAAACGTAACAAGTCTACTGCATGAATAGTGTCATAAATATCATTTTTTGTTTCCAGCTTCCAGATAGCATCTCGCCACAAAATTGCTCTCTCAAAGTTTTTCTTTTTTGTAGCTTGCCACATTTTTCTACGCATCATTTCTATAAATGCTTGATAGACCTCGGGTTTACCTTTTTCTAAAGTTCTTTTTTTAAAGGGTATCCTAGTTTCTTCTTTGTAGAGTCCCGCTTTTTTTTCAATTTTTCCACTTCTTTGCCACCAAAAAGCAGTAGAAATAATATTTTTATAATATTCTTCTCCTTGCGTAATTTGTGATTTTTTAATATGAGACAGAGATTTCAAAGTTTCCAACATTATCCAAGCTCCTTTTTCAATCATTTCGATGCTCCACCAAGGTTCTCCTGATGCCCAAAAAAATTGGTCAGAGGCCATTGCTTTATATAATTTATTCTTTGTTGGTGCAGATAATAACTTATGACGTGATAAGCCGAGAAGATAGTGAAAGAATTTCCATTGTAATTGGTGCACTTTATTTTGGGGATTTTTCCATGGATAAAATTGGATATGTTTTTCCACTTCTTCTTCTGTAGTAGCCCAAGTAGATTGTACTGGTTCGGTCTCTTTTTCGGCCTTGAAATATTTGGGTAATTCGGAAATAAATATCTGTTTTGGGGTTTCGGAGCCAAGAATCTTAAAGAGGGATTTTTCTAAACCAGGACGGTGATGTCCAAAGGTCTCTCCATCCATTGCTGTATAAAGATAGACGGGCTTTTTAATATCGTCTTTTAGTAAATCCAGAAATTCCTTTTTTGTTCTTACAATACCGCTCATAATACAATTGGAGATCCTTCTTCCGCGGAATACAGCGACAAGGTTCTTTGTTCCCTTTACTCTAAATAGCGTGTCGTAAGCTGGTGGGTTTTTTCCACCATCAAAAGCTATTTCATCTAAAAGAACGAAAGAATATCCTAGTTTGGCTACTATTTTAGCCACTTTTTTACTATAAGCCATTTCCGGAGGAAAGAACGCAACGGGATGATAAACACTACCAAAATATTTTCTATTTATAAAATGATTTTCTTGAATTTGATAAATTATTTCCTCTCTATCCAAAAAAGGTAAAAGAGCGTGATATTTTGCGCTTTCTGTAAATTCCAATTTCTTTTCTTTGGCTAACTGTTTTATGCTCTCAATGACATCTTGGTATCCGTTTTTGGCAAGAAGTTCGGTAAGCCCTCCGTTTATATTAAGATTGATTTTTATTCCCGGGGTGTTTAATAAGCCTTTAAATAAGGGCCTATATGATTCATTAACAACCATTTCCAGAATATTCTTTGATTGGTCTGAGGGTTGATAAATATGTAAAAAATTAACCCAATACATAAAATGATTTTTATTTTTAATACTACTTATAATATAAAACTTGATTGATAAAATTGTTAAATCAGTGGATATTGTTGTTCAGGATGTGATGGAACAAGTTTAAATAGTTCTGAGCAGATTTTTTCCAAGAGAAATCTTTTTTCATTGTTCTCTTCACTAAACTTAGCCAATGTTTTTTGAATTGAAAACAAGTGTGCGCTCTTACTATAGTGAGCAAGAGAGCTGAGGAATTATATTTTGGGAAAAGAAATCCATTGCCAGTATTTTTCCGTGGATCAAAGTTTTCTATAGTATCTGCTAAACCACCTGTTTTTCTGGCGATGGGAACACATCCGTATCTCATTGCTTGCATTTGAGAAATACCGCAGGGCTCGAATTTTGAGGGCATAAGTAGAGCATCTGCTCCAGAGAACACTAAATGTGGCAAAGATGTATCAAATTCTAAGTGATAAGCTATCTTCTTAGGGCAGGATTCTTTGGCTCTTTTTAGTATTTCTTTATAGTGTGTTTCTCCATTTCCAATAAAAATCATTTGGATAGGTAAATCTCCCAGAATTAGTTTGATTATTTTTTCAATCAAATCTAATCCCTTTTGTTCAGTAAGGCGGGAAACAAACCCTATTAAAAAAACATTTGGGTCCTGAGGAAGCCCAAACTTCTTTTGTAAAAACAATTTGTTATTTTTTTTCTTCTTGCTAAGTGTGTTAATAGTATAATGAAAAGGAATATTCTGGTTTTTCGCCGGGTCGTATTTTGCAGGATTGATTCCATTCAAAATACCATAGATTTTTCCTTGGTTTTCGCTGAGGATTGTATTTAAACCTTCCCCATATTTGGGGGTTAAAATCTCTTTAGCATAGGTAGGGGAGACAGTAACGATAGTATCGCTATATATTATTCCTCGCAATAACCAGTTAAGTTCTCCTAATCTGGGATTAAAGAAATCGGGGATAGCTTCTGTACCAGAGTCCCGTTGTGTTTCTTGGCTAAATTTAAAATCCCGCATTCCTTGATATTTAAGATTATGGATAGCCAAGATAACACGTATTTTAGAGAGTGTTTGGTCATTTTCGTAAGTGGTTTTAAGGTAGTTTGGGATTAAAGAAGTTTGCCAGTCGGAAGCTACAATTATATCTGGTTTCCAACTGTATTGCTTGACGAATTCTATTACTCCTCTGCAGAGCAAAATCCATCTTATGTGATCGTCAGAATATCCGTAGACATTAGCTCTTTTTTCGTAATACTCCCTATTTTCTAGAAAGTATGTGGGAGTGACATTTTTTGAATTATATTGTTTGACGTTACATATTAAATATTGCGGAGTTGAAGAGGGTTGGTCAGTAGGAACCTTTAATCCCTTAATTATCGTTTTCAATTTGTATTTTTTTGTGTCAATTCCTCCATAGCGAGGAATCATTACTCGGGCATCTTGTCCTAACTTTCTAAGAGCTAAGGGCAAGGAAAATATTACGTCTCCCAATCCGCCAGCTTTAGCAAAGGGGGCCATTTCCGGGGAGACAAAAAGAATTTTCAACTTTTTTTGAGCAGAGATTTTTGGCAAATTTAAGAGTTTAGACATATAAAAAAGCTTGTATTTTAACGAAAATTTTGTTAATTTTATATAAAGAGGTTAATAAAAAAATGTATTTGAGGAATTTGGGGTTTATATCAAACAAGTTTCTGGAAAACAAAATTATATTTTATGGAGATTTAGTTGACAATGATTATTATAGCAGATTTTAGGAAATAAATCTACTATTTACATCTTATCTTATTTTTTAATTTTATATGTTTAACTCTCCAATTGATGAAATTAAAGGACGCTTAGATATAGTAGATGTGATTGGTTCTTATATCAAACTTCAAAAAGCAGGTATGAATTACCGAGCGGTTTGTCCTTTTCATTCTGAAAAAAAACCCTCATTTTTTGTCTCTCCCTCAAAACAAATATTCAAGTGTTTTGGATGCGGAAAATTTGGAGACATTTTTAAATTTGTAATGGAGATTGAAGGAGTGGAGTTTGGAGATGCTTTAAGAATTTTAGCCAAAAGAGCAGGAGTTGAACTTAAAAGACAAAACCCAGAATTAAAGACAGAAAGAAAAAGATTGTATGAGATTATGGAATTAGGTTGTGAGTTTTTTGAAAAGCAATTAAATAATAGCAAAGCAGGATTAGAATCTAAAAAATATCTTTTAGATAGAGGAATAACTAAAGAATCGATAAAGAAATGGAGACTAGGATATTCTCCTAATCCTCAAAAGGGGAAATGGGAAATATTAACTGATTTTTTGATTTCCAAAGGATACGAAAGAAAGGAGATAATAAATACAGGACTAGCCATTAAAAAAGAATCAACAGGAGCAGTTCAAAGTTATGATAGATTTCGGGGAAGAATTATGTTTCCTATTTTTGATTTAAATTCTCAAGTAATTGGATTTGGGGGCAGGGTAACCAAAGAAAAAGAAGACAAAGAAGTGGCTAAATATATTAATACGCCCAATACGCTACTTTATAATAAAAGTTTTGTTCTTTACGGGTTAAATCCCGGAAGAGTAGAGACAAGAAAGAAAGATTTTTGTATCCTAGTAGAAGGATATACAGATGTTATTCTCTCTCATCAAGCTGGATTTCAAAATACTGTAGCTACAAGTGGGACAGCTCTAACTCCTTTTC
>CAZOJF010000017.1:0-9793 GCA_964580085.1 uncultured Candidatus Saccharibacteria bacterium
TTTTTACTCCTGAACTTGTGCCCACTATATCTGCTCCAGCATTAACCATCATTTCCACATCCTTCAATGTTATAATTTTGCCAGATGCTTTAATTTTTAAACCAGGTGCTGCTTTCTTCATAATTTGAAGATGTTTTGCTTTTTCTTTTAATTCAATATTTTCTAGTGGATCTTTGCCAGTTGCCGTCTTAACACAAAAAGCTCCTGATTTTTTAACTAAAGCCGATGCTTTTTCAATTTCTTGATCTGTCAAATAACCAGAACCGATTATTACTTTAGTGGGTAAAATTTTAGTAATATCTTTTAAATCTTCTAAGATATCATCAAATCTTTCATATTTAACGTCAATAATATTAATAACAATATCTAACTCATCTGCTCCGTCTTTTTTTGCTTTTTTACATGTTTCGACTCTTTTTGAATGAGGGCTTAAACCCATAGGGGGGTCGATAAGAACAACGACTTTTATCCCTGTGTCTTTTAATTCTTTATGGCATAAAGAGACCCATTTTGGATTTATGCAAACACTTCTAAATTTATATTTTTTAGCTTCTGTACATATTCTCTGGATATCTTTTTCTGTGGCTGAAAGTCTAATATTTGTATGCTCGATTATTTTAGCAACATTTTTTTTCAACATATGATTTAATTTCTTCAAAAACTTTATCCGGCAATAATTCGCCGTTTATAGAATAAACATTTTTAAAGTTTTTTATTATTTTTTTATAATTTTCGTAAACCTTTTTTAATTTTTCCCTTTTTTCAAAAAGCGTTTTTTTAATTCCCCTCTTTCTGATCCTGGCTATACAAATATCCTGATTAACATCAAGGAAAAATGTTAAATCTGGCATTAAAAAATCCTTATTCATCTCTATTAGTAATTTTAAGTCAAGACCGTCAGAAACACCATAGGCAAAAGTAGAAAAAAAGTATCTATCAGAAATAACAATCTTTCCATCTTTCAAGTTAGGAATAATAACATTATCTAAGTGATATTTTCTATCTTTAGTAAATAACTTTTGAAGTTCTAAAGGAGAAATTTTTTCTTTTTCTTGTAAAACTCGTTTTATTTTTTTACCTGCTTCGGAAATAATAGTTGGTTCTTTAGTTATTAAAACTTTATATTTTTTTTGGATTAAAAAGTCCTTTAAAAGTAAAGACTCTGTGCTTTGGCCTGATCCATCTAGGCCTTCAAAAACAATAAATTTTCCAGGATAAATATTATTTCTCATGAGTTTATAATAACATATTGGAACTAAATGAAAAAGCAGCCAATATCAACTAGCTGTTTTAAATTTACAGTTTAAAGGCTGTCTTTATAAATCTTGCTTTCAGTGGGAAGTTGGTTCCCATAATATTTTGAGCTTTTTCTTTTTGAATAAGGATTTTCAGCAGGCGAAGTCAAGCTTTCAAAAGCTAATTGACATATTCTCATTCCTGGATATAAAAGAATGGGTAGGATTCCAACATTTGACATTTCTAGGGTTAAACAACCCTTAAATCCAGGATCAACATAACCAGCGGTTGAGTGAACAATCAATCCTAGTCTGCCCCAACTACTTCTCCCTTCAATTCTAGCGCCTACATTATTAGGTAAAGTAATTTCTTCTAATGTAGCGGCTAAAACAAATTCTCCTTTATGGAGAATAAATGGCTCTTTACCTTTTATTTTTATCAGTTTAGTTAAATTTTTAAAAGTTTGGCGATCTAAAGGATTAATATATGCTTTTTTTATAGAATTAAAAACCCTGAAATCCCTACCCAGCCTTAAATCCAAAGAAGCAGGTCCTAGTTGTTTACTCAAAACAGGTTTGGGCTTAATGATAATCCTTTTTTCTTTCAGATATTTTTTAATTTCTTGATCTGAAAATATCATATTATTTCAATTCCCATATTTTTCGCCGTTCCTTCTATAATCTTAATCGCCTGATTAATGTCCTTGGTATTCAAATCCGACAACTTCTTTTTAGCAACTTCTTCCAATTGGGCTCTAGTAATTTTCCCAACTTTAGTTTTATTCGGCGTCCCAGATCCTTTTTCAATACCTATAGCTTTCTTTATGAGCTCAGAAGCTAAAGGAGACTTTACTTTAAAATCATATGTTCTGTCTTCATAAACAGAAACTTCTACGGGGATTGTAAAGCCCATTTGTTCTTTTGTAGCCTCATTAAATCTTTGACAAAACTCTGAGATATTTATTCCATATTGGGCCAGAGCTGGACCTACCGGAGGAGCAGGTGTGGCTTTACCAGCTGAAATTTGTAATTTTATTATATTTTGTATTTTTTTCATAACTTTTTTATTTGTAAAGAATCTACTTCAACTGGAGTGTCTCTTCCAAACAAGTTTACTAAAACTTTTAATTTTCCTTTTCCTTCATCAATCTCTGATACTTTACCTTCAAAATCTTTAAATGGCCCATCATTAATTTTAACTAAAGTTCCTAAGGTAACATCTATTTTATATTGCGTAGATTCGGTTCCTATTTTACTTTTTAAATTTTTAATCTCGTTTAAAGAAACTGGGATAGGAGTGGTACCAGCTCCAATAAAACCAGTAACCCTTGGCGTATTTCTGACAACATACCAAGAATCATCAGTAACTATCATTTCGACTAAAACATATCCTGGATATATTTTTTCTTCAATCATTTTTCTCTTGCCATTTTTTATTTTAATCTTTTTTTCTTTAGGGACTAAAACATTGAAGATTTTATCTTCCATGCCTAAGCTTTCTATGCGTTGTTTCAAGTTTTTTGCTACAGCGTCTTCGTATCCAGAATAAGTATGCAAAACATACCACCTTCTACCTTGTTGTATTTCTTGTTTTGGCATATTAAAAAATTATATTATCTTCTAGCATTTAAACGAAAAATCTCCCTATAATTTTCATAAATATAAAATCCAAAGCACCTAAATAAATTGCAACCGAAATAGAAATTGTAATCACAATCAATGTGTATTTAATTGTTTCAGTGCGACTTGGCCAATCTATTTTTTTTGCTTCAATATAAACCTCCTTAAAAAAAAGTTTTATATTTTCAAATTTTTTAATTAAAAAATTAATAATTTTCATTGTTTTTAAAAAGCCCTAAGGGGCTTTATATAATATAAGATTAGACCCTATTATCTATTTTGTCAATAGAACCAAATATCTTTTTAAATATCTAAGTTTTTTACTTTTTTAGCATGGACTTGAATAAATTTCTTTCTAGGAAAGACTTCTTTGCCCATTAAAACATCAAATATATGATCAGCTACTTTGGCATCTTCTATATTAACTTTTAATAAAGTTCTATTTTCCGGATCCATAGTCGTATTCCATAACTCATTCGGGTTCATTTCTCCTAAGCCTTTATAGCGTTGAATATTTATATTAGTTATTCCCTTTTTCCCAAGGTTAGAAACTATTTCTTCTTTATCAGCGTCTGTATAGGCATACTCTGTATTTTTGCCAGATTGTATTTTATAAAGTGGAGGTTGAGCAATATAAAGATATCCTCTTTCAATAATTTCCCTAAAATATCTAAAAAATAGAGTTAAAAGCAAAGTCCTTATGTGGGCGCCATCAACATCAGCATCAGACATTAAAATAATTCGGTGATATCTTAGTTTTTCTATATTGAAATCCTGACTTATAGCAGTACCAAGAGCAATAATTAATGATTTTATTTCTTCAGACGTTAAAATCCTATCAAGTCTTGCCCTCTCTACATTTAAAATCTTTCCTTTTAAAGGCAGTATTGCTTGGAATCTCCTATCTCTAGCCATTTTGCAACTATTATGGACAAACACACCAGAAGACAAAGCAAAATTATGAGTACCTTCTACTTCTAAATCATAAACATCTATTTTTTTAGAAATTTTAATTATTTTTTTAATCTTATGGTTATAGTTTAATACAGCTTCTTTCAATTTTTCTTCATTCCCAGCAAAAAATCTAGAACAAATTGTATTATATTTTAAAACAGATTTGTCATTTCTTTTTTTTCTTCTTTCAATATATTCTTTTACATTAATATCTTCGTATTCTCTAGATATCTCCTTTAATAATTTTAAGGCCTTGTTCAAATATGTTTGATTATATGCTATTTTTCTTCTCTTTCTGAATTCCGCTGTCCATTGTTCTTTAGTTTTTTCACTTCTCCATTCCAGAAGTTTTTTATTTCCCCATTGTTTTTTAGCTATCATAGAAAGTTCTTTTGCTCTTTCGGGATGTTCTTGAAAATACTTTCTCACCTTCTCTGCTTGTTTCTTTCTATCCCCAGAATTATTCCAATACTTTTTTTGATTCTCGTATAACAATTTATTATTTCTTTCTCTGTAATTTGAATCTTTTTCATAAAATTCTAAAAATTTCTGGAGCATATACTTCTTATATTCTTTATCTTCCCATTGTTTTTTTGCTCTTTTGCTTAACATTTTCCTCATTTCAGGTGTAATCATAATCTTCTTAATCTTTTCCCTATATTCTTTTGTTTTATGAGCTTGCTTTGCTTTTTCTTTACTAACATCACTATGAAGACCATATTTTATCATTTTTCGATGATAAGCCATATGCTCTTCTTTTTTCATTCTTATTATATTATGTGGGTTATTGTTCAATTTGTTAAAATCAATATGATGTTTATCACAACCATCTTTTCTTGAATAAATATTATTTTCAAGATTATACATATCAGATAAAATATGTGTAAAAATCCATTGATGTTTTATAGGACTATATATCATCTCATAACCTTTAATTGTAATCCCTCCACCTATTTGAGAAATTTTACGATAAAGCGGCATCAAAGAATCTTGAGAAGAAAGCTCTTTAGCTTCCTTATAAGAACCATTTTTTACCATAAATTTGTGATCCGGCGTACAAATTATTTCTTCGTTATTATCTAAAATTACTTTGATTACTTCTGTATTTTTTTTAGTACGTCTAATATTCTTTACCAAGCCTATTCCAATTACTCCATCTTTTTTTACTGTATAGCAATAATTTTTCTTGTCTTCTTTCTCTTCTTTAATTAATTCTTTAAATGATAAATTTTTTCCATCTACTAAAGCAATTTTTGTATCTCCCGAAAAACAGCCTCCGGCACTATCGCCTTCTACCACATAAATCTCAGATTCTTCTGGCTTCCGAGAAGAACAATCAGCTAATTTTCCAGGTAAACTTAAACTACCTAAAATGCCTTTTCTTAAAACTGTACTTCTGGCCGCTTTAGCTGCTCTTCTGGCTTTAGCAGAAATAAGAGAATTCTCTATTATCGCTCTTGCATCCTGAGGATTTCTTTCTAAAAAATCTGTTAATCCTTCTGATAAAGCTTGTTCTACTGCTAATTTAGCTTCTGGGTTTCCTAACTTTGCTTTTGTTTGTCCTTCAAACTGTGGTTCTTTTATCTTTATTGAAACAACTCCTATCAAACCTTCTCTGACATCGTTCCCGGTAAAGTTTTCATCTTTTTCTTTTAAATATCCATTTTTCTTAGCATAATCATTTAATACTCTTGTTAGAGCCGTTCTAAAACCAGTAAGATGAGACCCACCTTCACCTGTAAAAATGTTGTTGGCAAAAGATTGCTCCAATGCTTCCATTTCCTGAGCATATTGAAGTGCAACTTCAACTAAAATCCCCTGCTTTTCGTTTTTAACATAAAAAATATTATTATTTCTTGTTTCGGCTTGACCAACTAAATATTTTACATAAGCACGTAATCCTCCCTCAAAATAAAAATTATATCCAAGAGAATCTGAAGAATTTCTTTGATCGTAAATAGTTATTTTTACTCCAGAAGTTAGATAGGCTTGTTGGCGGAGATGATTTAAAATCTTTTTAATATCAAATTTAACTTCTTCAAAAATAGTAGCATCTGGCTCAAAAGTAATTGTAGTTCCTCTTTTTTTACAAGCTCCTAATTTACGAACTTTCGTTTTTGGTTTCCCTTCAGAATATTCTTGCACATATCTTTCTGACCCCCTACAAACTTCTGCGGTCATATGTTTTGACAACGCACAAACAACTGAAACTCCTACTCCATGTAGTCCCCCGGCAATCTTATAAGCCTTTCCTCCAAATTTAGCCCCAGCATGTAATGTTGTCATTACTGTTTCTAATGCTGATTTACCTGTCTGAGGGTGTTTATCAACTGGAATCCCCCGACCGTCATCTATTGTCCTTATCTTGTTATCGGGTAACAAGTAAACTTGAATATGTTTACAATATCCTGCCATTGCTTCATCTAAAGAATTGTCTATACATTCCCAAATCAAATGATGTATCCCCGAGGCACCTGTTGAACCAATATACATTCCCGGTCTCTTCCGGACAGGTTCAAGTCCTTTTAGAACATAAATATCTTTAGCTGTATATTCTTCTTTTTTAGCTGTTTTTTTCATATTTATTTTCTTACTTCCCATTCTATATTTTGTTCTAATGCTTTAATTATTTTCTTTTGAACGTCATCGATTTCTTTGGAAGACAAAGTCCTATTATTAGCTTGATAAATTATACGGAATGTAAAATTTTCCTTTCCCGAAATAATCCCTTCACCAGAATATATATCAAAAAGATCAACATCCTTAACTAATGTACCACCTGCTCTATTTATAATATTCAAAACTTCAACAACTTTAGTCCCTTGTGGGGTTAAAATAGATAGATCTCTTATGGCAGCTGGATAAAAAGATATTGGTTTATATTCATATTCACTTGAAAATAATTTGACTAATATATCAAAATCAAGATCAAAAATAAAAACTTCTTGTTTTATTTCTGAATCTTTAATAATCTTTGGGTTTATTTGTCCTAAAAATCCGACTTTTTTATTATCAACTTTAATTTCGGCACATTTCTTTGAATACCAAAAATAAGAAGAAGATAATTCTGGGATTGGTTCAGCATTGTCATAATAAATATTAACTACTCCTAATTTATTCAACAGAGAATCCACAATTCCTTTTAATTCATAAAACAATTCATTTTTTACCCCTTTTTTAGATAAAAGTCCTGTTAAAACATTTCTCTCTAAAACTTTTTTATTTTTAATAAAAATATTGCCAAATTCAAAAATTTTAATTTCATCAAAGCTCTTTAAATTGTCTTTGGTGTTCTTAAGTAAATCAGGTATTAAACTTGATCTTAAATATTTATTTAAATCACTTACTGGGTTTTTAAGTTCTAATAATTTATCATCTTTTAAATTAAAACATTCTTTTTGTTTTTGACTAATAAAAGAATAATTATAAACTTCTGAAAATCCTCTTTCTTTTAAGATGTCTTGACATTGTTTTCGCCAAAAAACTTTAAGGTTTTTTTTAGGAAGATTTAAAGTTATTTCTGGAAATAAATAGGGAATATTTTTATACCCATATATTCTTCCGATCTCCTCTACCAAGTCTTCCGGGATAGAAATATCTATTCTGGAAGTTGGTATTTCTATTGTGAATTTATCATCCCCAATTTTCTTAAATTTGAAATTAAGTTTTTTCAAAATTTCTTTTATTTTTAATTCCGGAATTGCAACACCTAATAATTTATTAAGATATTTTAAATTAAGTTTTATTTTTTTAGGCAATACTTTTTTAGGATAAAAATCAATCATACCTTTTGGAACTTTGCCTTTAACAATTTCTTTTATCATAAAAATCATTCTTTTTTGGGCAAAATCAATAAGGTTAGGATCCATTCCATTTTCGAATCTTAAAGAAGCATCTGTTCTTAACTTTAGTTTTTGAGACCCTTTTCTAATTACTTTTCTGTTAAAATTCGCTGCTTCTATAAGGATATTTTTTGTATCAGAACTAATACCAGTACTCTCTCCTCCTTTTATCCCGGCTATACCTATGGCCCTTTTCTGATCAGCAATTACTAAAATATCTTTATCTAATTTATAAATTTTATTGTCTAAAGTTTTAATCTTCTCTCCATTTTTAGCTCTTCTAACAATAATTTTTTTATTAATTTTATTTAAATCAAAAGCATGTATGGGCTGCCCTGTTTCTAACATTATATAATTGCCTATATCAACAACATTATTAATTGGTTGAAGCCCACAATTTTTAAGATTTTCTTGAAGCCATCTTGGTGAAGAACATATTTTAATCCCAAAAATTGCTTGAGCTGAATAACGCAAACAATCATCTTTGTCCTCAATTTCTAACTTAATTATATCTTTTCCTTTTAAGCTTTTATCTTCTTGAAATTTAGTATCTGGTATTTTAAACTCATTCCCCGTTAGAATAGAAATTTCTTTTGCTATGCCAATGTAAGATAAACAATCATGAGCCCTATTTGGCAAAATATCTACATCTAAGATCCAATCATTCCCTTTTTTCTGCATATTTTCTATTTCAAAACTATGTAGAGTCAAAATTTCCACCAATTTTTTTGGTTCAGGTAGCTTATTTTTGAGATATTTTTTTAACCAGTTATAAGAAATTTTCATAAATATATGCCACTTCTATGTTCTATTTTAACCTAATTTTTAAGCAAAATCAATTAAATTTATCCCCAAAATAAGAGGGATGCTTTATAAACATCCCTCGCCCTTTAGAACCCAAAAGATTCTTTTCGTTTTTTTTGATATTTTATCTCCTCCTAAATTTTTAATCCATTTTATGCTATTTCCTGTTTGAAAAGAATTATTAAAAAAATTACTTTCAGCTTTTGCTATATAAATTTTATCTCTTATGGGATTCCATTGTAAAAGATTTTTTCCATTAAATTTTCCTATGGGCATTAAATCATTTATTTTCAGCCCCGGAACTTCTTTTATAATCCTATAAAAAATACAATCTATTTCTAGTTCTTCTGGGCCCAGTTTTTTTCTAGGTAATACTAACATTTTCTTTCTCTTAATAAGTAACAATCTTCTCCTGTAAATTACTGCTAAACAAACATGTTCTCTCATAAAAGCCTCCTCATTTATTTATTAATAACATATATTGTTATTATCAATGCTAATCTAGTATAAACTTCTCAAATTCTGCAATTTTTTTATCCTCCTATGCCAATTTTTAAATAACAAAAAACATAAATCAACTTATTCGTATCATAGATTATAAAATATTCTAACAAAAAAGTCAATCATTATTTATTTGACGAAATGATTTATATTTAATACAATAATAGCTTAATTAGTACATTAAAAAAAGGAGAAAGAAATGGGAGAAAGTTTTTTTAAAGCAATAGAAAAGATTATTGTTTTTTTATTATTCGTATTAATTGTCTTAATAATTAAAGATTATCTAATTTTACCGAAAATAAATAACTATACATTCAGCAAGCCAGTTATAGTTAAAAAATCAATTTTAGATAAATCTAAATGCTACGACATGACAGCTACTGCTTATACAAGACATATAGATTGCATTAGTCGAAGACTTAATGATGGATGTACTGCGACAAATACAGAAGTGCAAGAAGGAGTAGTAGCTATAAACGTAGATTTAGTGAATGGAAAATGGATCGTTAACTCTATTTTAGAACTCGGACAAGATATATATATCACCACTATGGAAGGTAAACCAATCGGTTGTTTCCGAGTAGAAGATACTGGACCATTTAAAGTTGGCGATGTAAGAGGCGCTGATTCAAAGGACCTAGAATGGGACAAACGAAATTGCGATATATATGTAAAGAACATTGACCTAGCAAGAAAAATGGGATGTATTTCTATAAGGGTTTATATCCTCAACTAAACAAAGAATTTTACCATTTTAAAAAAAACAAAAGAGATAACTTAATAGTTGTCTCTTTAATTTAGCGCAGCCGATCGGACTTGAACCGACAACCTTCCGCG
>CAZOJF010000018.1:0-9643 GCA_964580085.1 uncultured Candidatus Saccharibacteria bacterium
AAACCCCTAACCAAGCCCTTAGATTAGGAGTGCAAAATGTTTGTATCTAAAACAAATAAATTTTAGAACCCAGCGAATTTTCGAACTTCATCAATAGAAATTGTAGATACTTTACCATTTTTATCAATTACATTTAATCCTAATGCTTCCCCCCAAACATTAAATAAAGGACTGCCATTAAGAACTTTATCCTCTAAAATGTTTGTATAAATCATTCTATCATCAAACATTTTAATACTTCCCTGGTTAGTTATGCTTTTAGGAATTTCGTCTTCAACAATTATTCCGAAAAGAAAAACTTTTTGACCCATTTTAATGTCTGATAAATCAGCAAATTTACAAGCTAAGACATTTTTCTGATCAATCTTTATTAAAGCTAAGTTTTGTTCTAAATCTTGTCTTACAATTTCAAAATTAACTCTTTCTCCCTCTAAAAAAAGATATTTCTCTGTTTTAGGGAGCACGTCTGCCAATGTAACTATCAAGCCGTCTGAGGTAATAATGACCCCAGAACCACTAGAAAATCCTACTGTTGTGTCTTCAACCTTCTTAATTGCCTGTTCCAAAGCTGTATCTTGTCCAATCATTATCTGTTCTACCGGATTAACAATCACTTGATTTTTCAATCTTTCAATCATTTTCAAATTTCCAAAATAAGGATGAGCAATAAGACTGGGCAAAATTAAAACTTGAAAAAGTGAGCCACCAATAGCTCCTATAATTAAAATAACAATTATTCTTACAATGTTCTTTTCCATAAATTATCTAGTTAAAACTTTTCTTTTATTTTTAGAAGATATTTTAAAGAGTTGGGATGTTTTAAAAACAACTTCTTTTTTATTAAAATCTATAAGAACTTTATCCCCTCGACCAATCTCAGAACAAATAACTTTTAATGATAATGGGTCAAGAATTAGTTTTTGGATAACTCTTTTTAGCGGCCTAGCCCCCAAATTAGAATCAAAGCCCTTTTCAGCTAAAGTTTCTTTTAATTTCTCCGTAAATTTAACTTTTATCTGCTTTGTTTTTTCCAATCTTTGAGCAACTTTTATTAATTCTAAATTAACAATCTTCTTAATTTCTTTTTGGCCTAAATAATCAAAAATAATAACTTCATCAATTCTATTCAGAAACTCTGGCCTAAATTTTTCTTTTAATGATTCCGTGATTTTATTTTTAAGGCCTTCTTTTTGAGATATCTTTTCGGTTTTCATTTCAAATCCTATTGGTTTTAATTGTTCTATATATTCAGACCCAACATTAGAGGTCATAATTATAATAGAATTCTTAAAAGAAACTATTCTACCTTTGGCATCTGTTAATCGTCCATCTTCAAAAATCTGAAGCAAGATATTAAAAACATCTGGATGAGCTTTTTCAACTTCATCCAATAAAATTACTGAGTATGGCCTTCTCCTAATTTTTTCGGTGATTTGTCCCCCTTCTTCAAAACCAACATAACCCGGAGGAGAACCAAGGATTTTAGAAACACTATGTCTTTCCATGTACTCGGACATATCTAGCCTAACTATTGCTTTTTCATCGTTAAACAGAAACTCTGCTAACGCTTTTACTGTTTCGGTTTTTCCGACACCAGTCGGTCCTAAAAAGAGAAAAACACCTAAGGGTCTTTCTTCTTCTTGGAGTCCGGCTCTACTTCTTCTGATAGATCTGGCTACAGCGGAAATAGCTTTTTTCTGACCAATTATTCTTTTCTCTAAGATATCTTCTATCCCTTCTAGTTTCTTGGCCTCTGTTTCTATTAATCTCATAACTGGAATCCCCGTCCAACGAGAAACGACTTGAGCAATATCTTCTTCGTCAATTTCTTCTTTCAAAAGTTGTTTATTTTTTTGAAGGTTTTTTAATTTTCTTTCAACTAAGCTTAATTCTTTCTTTATTTCTGGGATTTCTCCATATTTTATTTCGGCTACTCTTTGTAAATCTGCTTTTCTTTGAGCGGTTTCCATTTCCCAAGATTTTTCATCAATTTTTTTCTTCAATTCTTTAATCTTATATATCAATTCTTTTTCTGAAGACCATTTAGCTTGTAATGCTTTTGATTCATCTTTTAAATCTGCCAACATTCTGTCTATGACCTTAAGCCGCCTGACATTTTCTTTGGCTTTCTCTTTTTTAAGAGATGCTTTTTCAATTTCAAGTTTAAGAATTTCTTCATGCAGATGATCTAATTCGGTTGGTTCTGATTCAATCTCCAATCTTAAAGCAGCAGCTGCTTCATCCATCAAATCTACGGCTTTATCTGGAAGAAATCTATCTGAAATATAACGACTGCTTAATTCAGCAGATGCTTTAATAGCTGAATCTTTAATCTTTACTCCATGATGCAATTCATATTTCTCTTTTAACCCACGCAAGATAGCAATAGTATCTTCTATACTAGGCTCTTTAACATAAATTGGCTGAAATCTTCTTTCTAAGGCAGGATCTCTTTCAATATATTTTTGATATTCTTTTAAAGTAGTAGCCCCTATTGCTTTAAGCTCTCCGCGAGATAAGGCTGGTTTCAAGAGATTGGAAGCATCAATTGACCCTTCCGACGCTCCAGCTCCAACAAGAGTATGAAGTTCGTCAATAAATAAAATATAGTGTCCATTTGCTTTTTGCACTTCTTTTAATAATGCTTTTATTCTATTTTCAAACTCGCCACGATATTTAGTTCCCGCGACTAAATATCCTAAGTCCAACGAAATAATTTCTTTAGTGCATAAACTTTCCGGGACTTCTTTACTCATAATCTTTTTGGCTAGTCCTTCAACAATAGCTGTTTTACCTACGCCAGCTTCACCAATTAAAACCGGATTATTTTTAGTTCTTCTAGAAAGAACTTGCATTAATCTTCTAATTTCATCCTCTCTACCAATTACGGGATCCAAATTTCCCTTTTTTGCTTCGTCGGTAAGATTCCGAGCATATTTTTTAATAACATCATATTTTGATTCAGGATTAGGATCAGTAATTTTTTCATCCCCTTTGATCTCAACTAAATTTTTCAGAAATGTATCCGAGTTTATTTGAGCACTTTCTAGAATTATCTTAGCACGTGTTGGACAAACAAGTAATGACAAAAAAAGATGTTCTATGGAGATAAATTCATCTCCCATTTTCATTGCCTCTTGTTTTGCTCTTTCTAAAACCTGGGCTAAGTCCTGAGTAAGATAAAAACGGCCTAATGTTTGTTCAGCGCTGGTTTGAGAAATTTTATCAATCGCTTTCTCAGTCTTTCTTTTAAGAGATTCTATGTCTATTTGAGTTCTTTTCAAAATAGTAATCACAATACTTTCTCCTTGAGATAATAAAGCCAAAAGCAGATGCAAGGCATCTACTTGCTGTTGTTCTTTCTCTCTGGAAATTGACTGAGCCTGAATTATTACTTCTTGTGATTTATGGGTGAAATCACCCCCTTGCATAAATTGCATATAAATTGATTATAAACGGGAAAATCAGAAAAGTAAAGAAGAGAGCTTAGCTCTCTTTTTACATATATCAAACATATATTTATTTTCTATTCCTGATATTCTCCTAAAACTACATTTACCATTTTTTCTTCCTCCCCTTCTAATATTTTAAGAGATATCTGATCTTCAGGATTATATTTTTTGATAATTTTGGCTAAAGAATTTTGGGAAGTAATTTTTTCATTATTTATTTCTAAAATTATATCTCCCTCTTGGAGGCCAGCTTTTTCAGCAGAAGAACCGACAACAATAGCAACCTCTCCTGGGTTTTCTCCTTTAATAATTAAAGCCCCATGGTCAACACTTAATTCTTTTTCCTTTTGTATTTCCGGAGTTATTAAAATGTATCTTACTCCTAAGAATGGATAAACTATCTTGCCGATCGCTTTAATTTGTTCAATGTCTCTTTTGGCTTTATTGATGGGTATGCTAAAACCAATACTTTGAGCTTGTTCGGCCATAGCGACATTAATCCCAATTACCTCTCCTTTAATGTTTAATAACGGACCCCCTGAATTTCCTTTATTTATGGCCGCATCTGTTTGGATCACATCTTCCAGCGTTTCAACCATTCCCCCGCCCGAAGCAGTAATCGTTCTGCCTAACCCCGAAATAACTCCTACCGAGATTGTATTTCTGAATTCACCTAAAGCGTTCCCAATGGCAATTGCTGTCTGGCCAATATGTAAACTAGTAGAGTCCCCAATTTTAATCATGGGAAAAGATTGTTCATTAAAGTCACCATCTGGAGTAATCATTTTGTCTTGGTCAATTTTGAGAATAGCTAAATCTTCAATCGGATCACGAGCTAAAACTTTTGCTGGATATTTTTCACCATCATTAGTTAAAATTGTATAATCAGCTTCTTCGTCTTGGACAACATGCTTATTAGTCAAAATCATACCATCTTCCGAAATAATAAACCCTGTGCCACCACCAATTTCTTTTTTCTCTGTCCCTTTTTGCCTATATTGGGGAACTTTAATATCCAAAAATGGTTGGTCGAAAGAGGTATCAAAATCACCAAAGGGATCAATATAATATTCTTCAAAAATTGGCATATCTTTAGTAATAATAATGCTCACTACCGAAGGAGATACTTTGTCGATGGCATTTACTATCATATCTTCTCTTGAAAGTTGAGGGATAACATCTTTTTTATTATCAAAATACTCAGAAATCCATGTATTTGAAAAATAATCTGTTAATTGGGGATAATAAAATACTGAAAATGTCCCGGCTACAAACCCAAAGAAAGAAGAAATAAAAATAATACAAATCAAAAAGATAAAAGATTTAAAATAAAATAAACTAATTTTTGGTAATTTAATTTCTTGTAGAAAAAACTCTTCTATTGTTTTCCCACTTTTCTTACTTTTCTTATTTTGTTTAATATTTTTTTTATTCATATTATTAGTTAGGGCTTACCATCCTTAAAATAATTAAATTTATACTTAAGAAAATCTTTTTTTAAAGGTCCTTTAATTTCCAGATACAAATTTGCAAATCCATATTTAAGCGCATTTCGAATTAAGCCTTCGCTCCGAAATCTTCTTAAAGAACTAAACATTTTTGTTGTTTTTATCACTCCGAACTCTCCTGATTTAGAGGCTCTTTTAAGATAATCACAATCTTCAATTAATTTAACTGTTTCATCCCAACCATTTATTTTTTTATGAATTGATTTCTTTATTAAAATTCCTTGTGTTCCATGGGGCCATTTTTTCCCAAAAATTAACAGAGGATAATTATAAAAAATATTAAATAAAATCTTAAGAATTTTACTTTTAGATATCGGCACGAAACAAAATGTAGCAACGTCTAAATTTCTTTCTTTAAATTCCTTTAATGCCTTTTCCAAAAAATCATTTGGCAAAATAAGATCTGCATCTAGAGATAAAATTAAGTCTTTTTTACTAAATTTTATTGCTTGATTTCTAGCATAAGGAATTTCTCCCCCTTTAACCACTCTGGCTCCAAAAGATTTGGCGATTTCTCTAGTTTTATCTTTAGAATTAGCATCAGCAATTATTATTTCGTAATCTTTGAATTTTTGTTTTTTTAAACAATTTAGAAGCCGAGGTAAATAATTTTCTTCGTTTAAAGTTGGTATCACTATTGAAAGCATTTTATTAATAATAATTATATCTAATAATAGTTATTATATACCATATTGGCCGAATTCTCAAAAATTTTGAATATTTCTTTCTCTTAATCTCCAAATAATATAAGCTAATAATGCGTAAAAAATTACAAAATAGAGCCACGAAATTTTAATTTCCAAACAAGCCCCGGGAATTTTATTTAATAAATCAATTATTTTTATAACATAGGTTAATAAAAACCAAGCTGGGAAAGAGAGAATCCAGGCTAAGAATTGCCAGAATATTCCTATAAAAGTAAAAATAAAACCAGATATCATAATAAAAGGTAAAATAGGCACAATTAAAATATTAGTTAAAGGAGCAATTAAAGAAATATAACCAAAATTATATATTAAAATTGGTAAGGTGAATATTTGGGCTGAAAAAGTCATAGAAATAATATCTTTTACCCCCCAATATTTATTTTCCGGAATAAATCTTAACCAATTCTGGAAAATTGGCAAAGCATAACTTATTCCTAAAACAGCTAAAAAAGATAGTTGAAAGCCAACGTCATCTTTCAAAAGAAAGGGATTTTGAAAAAGCATTATGGTTGCTGCAAAAATGATAGCTCTTTGGCTTTGAGAAATTCTGCCTATCTTTTGGGCCAGCAGAAGAAGCCCAGCCATTATGCCTGCTCTCACTGCTGAGGAAGGAAAACCAATAAGCATAATATACAAGAAAATAAACACGACTGTAAGATAAAAAGCTTGGCCTCTAGAAAAACCAATCCCAATCAAAAAACTCATTAGAATCGAGGTAAGAATAACGATATGCATCCCCGAAACAGCAGTAATATGACGTACTCCTGTTTTGTTTAATTTTTCTTTCCATTGGTCTGAAATATTCTTTTTATCTCCCAAGATTATGGCTGATAAAATTGAACTTTGAGGAGGAGATAAATTTTGAACAATAACTTTTCTTAATTTATTTTTAAAGTATAGAATTTTTTGATAAAAACTAAATGAGGAAAAATTATCCTCTATCATTGAAATACTTGGATAATAGATTACGGCCGAGACATTATCTTTTCTTAAATAATCTCTATAATTAAAATCTTCAAAAACACAAGGTTGTCTTAAAACACCATTAATTTTTAACTTGTTTCCATATTCATATTCAGGATAACGATTTGCGGTCACTAATATTCTTCCGGACATTGATATTTCTACCCTATTTATTATTATCTTCTCAACATTTATTAAAAGATTGATTTTATCTTGCCTAGCATCTGGCTCTCCAACTACTTTGCCCACAAGTTCTATTGGTTCTGAAAAATTAATAAAATCTTTTATTTCTTGGGTTTCAAAGTTTTCAAAAACTACTTGATAACGTAAAATACCAAAACTCAAGAATATTAAGCAAAATCCAAAAACTAAAATAAGGTTCTTCTTAAAAAACAACAAACTATAAAAGACTCCTAAAATAAAAAACTCTCCAACTATAAAAGATGGAATGTTTAAAAAGGAACTAATAAAAATCCCTCCGATAAAAGAGAGACAAATATAAAGCACGATTTTAGAAAGCGTCATATGGTAATTCTATCTAACCTCACAAATCTCAAAAAAAGGAGAAATTACTTTTTTAATATCCAAAAGATATTCTTTTAAATAAGGATTTTTCCCTTTAAACTCTGAATTAATTGTATCTCTTTCCCCTTGAAAGTTTTGCAAATAATATTTTTTAGCGGGCCCAATCCAATGGACAATTTTTATAATATCTTCTTTCCCTAATAATCCCGGGATTATGGTTGTTCTAAATTCATAATAAACTTTTCCTTTTTTCAAAATATCAATACTTTTTTGTATTTGTTTAATGTCAACTTTAGATCCTGTAGCTTGTTTATATTTCTCCTTAGGAGCTTTTATATCCATGGCTATATAATCAACCAATTTTTGGTTAATTAAATCTTTTATCATTTCCGGATTAGAGCCATTAGTATCAAGTTTTATCAAATAACCCATTTTTTTAATTCTCTGGCAAAAAAGAGGCAAGTCTTTATTTAAAGTTGGCTCTCCCCCACAAACAACTACTCCATCTAATAAACTCGTTCTAAATTTCAGAAAATCAAAAAAATCTTTCGTGGGCATTTTAAAACCCTTTTCAATTTTCTCGGGTAGAACAAGTTCGGGATTATAACACCAGGGACAACGAAAATTACAACCTGCTAAAAATACTGTGCAAGCTAATTTTCCGGGGTAATCGACCAATGTTAATTTTTGTAATCCCGCAATAATCATTAAATCTTTGCTTTAAATGTTTTACGTTCTTTAAACTCTTGTTTCTTTCCTTCATTGAATTGTTTAATAGGACGATAATACCCCATAACCCTTGAATAAACTTCACAGGGTTGTTCAACCGTACATTTGGGACAAGTCCAGTGTTTCCCTGATAAATAACCATGAATAGGACAAATAGAAAAAGTTGGAGTTAAGCTAATGTAAGGTAGGTTAAATTTTTCAAAAATCTTTTTAATCAATTTTTTACTCATATTAATATCCGAAATCTCTTCCCCTAAAAATATATGGCTCACTGTACCACCAGTATATTTACATTGTAATCCATCTTGAAGTTTTAATGCTTCAAAAATATCATCAGTATAATTAACAGGTAGTTGGGTAGAATTAGTATAATAAGGAACCTTCTTTGTCCCCGACGTAATTATATCCGGATATTCTTCTCTGTCTTTTAAGGCCAAACGGTAACTTGTTCCTTCAGCTGGCGATGCTTCTAAATTATATAGATTTCCTGTCTCTTCTTGATATTTTATTAACTTCTCTCTCATAAAATCCATTACTTCTAAGGCAAATTTCTTTCCCTTTTTTGACCCTATGTCTTCGTTTATAAAACTCAAGGAACATTCGTTCATCCCTACTAAGCCAATTGTAGAAAAATGATTATCATAATATGCTCCTCTAGCTTTTTTAATGCCCGATAAATAGAATTTTGAATAGGGGTACAATCCTTTATCAGCAAAATTTTCTATGGCTTTTCTTTTAATTTCTAATGATTCTTTTGCCAAATCCATTAATTTACCCAACTTTTTATAGAGTTCTTTTTTAGTCTTAGATAAATAACCTATGCGTGGCATATTAATTGTCACTACTCCAATACTTCCTGTATTAGATCCGCTTCCAAATAATCCTCCGCCTCCTCTGTTATGTAAGGCTCTTAAATCCAATTTTAATCGGCAGCACATTGAACGCACGTCAGAAGGATCCATGTCAGAATTGATATAATTTGCAAAGTAATTTGTGCCATATTTTGATGACGCTTCAAAGATACCATCAAAAGCTGGATCATCCCAAGGAAAGTCTTTGGTAATATTTATAGTTGGAATAGGGAATGAAAAAGGTCTCTTTGACCTATCTCCTTCCATCATTACTTCATAGAAAGCTTTGTCAAATATTTTCATTTCTTCGGCAAATTCTCCATAAGTTTCTTTTTGGTTTTTCCCTCCAATAATTACAGGTAATTTTTCAAAAACTGAAGAAGGCTTAAGATCTAATGTGATATTTGAAAAAGGACATTGAAATCCGACTCGAGTTGGAACAGCCATATTAAATAAAAACTCTTGCATACATTGCTTAACTTGTTGATAGTTTAAATTATCATAACGGATAAAAGGAGCCAAAAGAGTGTCAAAATTTGAAAAAGCAACTGCTCCCGCAACTTCTCCTGTTACTGTAAACATAAAATTTACAACCTGGCCCAATGCTGATCTAAAATGTTTCGGTGGATTTGATTCTAATTTCCCGGGAACACCTCTAAATCCTTTTAACAAAAAATCATATAAATCCCATCCACAACAATAGGGACCAAGTGTGTCCAAATCGTGGATATGAAAATCGCCTGACTTATTAGCATCTCTTATCTCTTCTGTATATATTTTATTTAACCAATATCTTTTTACAATATAATTTACTCCATATCTGTTAAGCCCTTGTAAAGAGAAAGCCATATTAGCATTTTCATTTACTTCCCAATCCGATTTTTCCAAATACTCATCAATTCTATCTA
>CAZOJF010000019.1:0-9312 GCA_964580085.1 uncultured Candidatus Saccharibacteria bacterium
CTGATAATGTTCTTTTTTGGAACAAGTTTTATTAAAGGATTTGCTTTAACTTTAAGCTTAGGAATTCTAGTAAGTATGTTTTCCGCTATATTTATAACTAAAACATTTTTAAAGATTTTTGTAGGAACAAAATTAGAAAAAATAAAGTTCTTATGGAATTAATATGATTATTCAATTTATAAAATTTAGAAAGATATTTTATGTATTTTCAATAATTACTATTATTTTATCTATAGCCAGTATTTTTGTTTTTGGACTAGAACTAGGAATTGATTTTACTGGTGGTAGTATGCTGGAGGTTGAATATGAGAATGAAAGACCATCTATTCAAATGATACAGGAGAAAATACAAGAAATTAGTTCGGAAAAGGTAATAGTCCAGCCCGTAGAACAAAAAGGTATAATTTTAAAAACTAAAGATACCTCTGAAGAAACTTATACAAAAGCAATAGAAAAATTAGAAGAACTGGGGACACTTAAACAAGATGCTTCTCAGTTTGAGACGATTGGTCCAATTATTGGTAATGAATTAAAAGATAAAACCAAAATTGTTATTGTTCTATCTTTAATGGCTATTGTTTTTTATATTGCCTATTCTTTCCGGAAGATTTCTAAACCGGTTAATTCTTTTGCTTATGGATTTACAAGTTTAATAGCTCTCTGCCATGATGTGCTGATCCCTCTTGGTATATTTTCCTTTTTAGGGAAACTTTATGGAGTTCAAATTACAATTCCAGTAATTACGGCCTTTTTGACAGTATTAGGTTATTCAATCAATAATTCAGTTGTTGTTTTTGACAGGGCTCGGGAAAATCTTTTAAGATCCAGAGAAACATCATTTGGCAACATAATAAATAAAAGTCTTAATGAAACTTTAACGCGTTCTATTAATACTTCTCTGACAACTCTTTTTGTTCTTTTTGCTATCTTTTTCTTTGGCGGAGAAACACTGAGATACTTTTCATTAGTTTTAATATTGGGAATTAGTTGTGGGACATATTCTTCTATATTTTTAGTAACTCCTTTGCTGGTAACTTATTTAGAATGGAGAGAAAAACGTTTGCATTAATTTTACTTTTGTTGTATAGTATAATAATTAACAATTAATTATATATGTCACAATTTAACTATTCAAAAATTTGTGAAGATATTTTTGAAATATTACCTAACCGTCAAAAAGAGATTCTAGAAAGAAGATTTGGAATTCTGACAGGAGAAAAGGAAACACTTGATTCTATTGGGAAAGATTTTAATTTAACCAGAGAAAGAATTAGACAAATTGAAAAAGAGAGTTTTGCCAAGATGGAAAAAGAGAAGGAGAAAAGAGAACTCAAAAAGGTTTTCTTTTATTTTGAAGAATATCTTAAAGAGAATGGAGGCCTTAAAAGAGAGGATGTTCTTTTAAATGATTTAGGAAGAGATAAATTCAATAAACATATTTATTTCTTGCTTACTTTTGCTGATGATTTTTTCAGAATCCCAGAAGACAATGAATTCTATAGTTTTTGGACAGTTGAAAAAGAAGTTAGTCCTAAAGTAGAAAGTATTTTGAAATCTATCCTTAAAAAATTTGAAGAAATAAATAAACTTTTATCGGAGGATGAGATTTTAAAAAAAGCTAGACAAGAACCAAGAATTCTTCATTCTTTATTGGAGATAGCAAAGAAAATCGAACAAGAAGAAGAAAGTAATTATTATGGCTTAACAGATTGGCCGGAGATTAGACCTAAAGGAGTGAAAGATAGAGCTTATCTTGTTTTTAAGAAAGAACAAAAACCATTACACTTTATAGATATTGCTAACCTTATTGATGAAAAAACTCATGCTCAAACCGTACACAACGAATTGATTAAAGATGAGAGATTTGTTTTAGTTGGTAGGGGCATTTATGCTTTAAAAGAATGGGGATATGAACCGGGCACGGTTCAAGAGATTATTTTTAAAATTTTAAAAAAAGAAAAAAATCCAGTTCCCAAAAAACAATTATTAAAAAAAGTTCAAAAACAAAGATTGGTTAAAGAAAATACAATCTTATTAAATCTTTCTAATAAAGAATATTTTTTGAAGGATGAAAATGGAAACTATAGTTTAAAGAGTTTTTAATTATATCTATGGTTGATTTTTTAGATTTTATAAAGATCGAATCAATTATTCCAGTGATAACTCCTTTTTGGGTTACCTTAAAAAATTGGTGGTGGTTAATACTCCCTTTTCTTTTATTTCCTACGCTTCAGTTTTTTTATCTACAATTTATTCGTACAAAATGGGATAGTACCATAGATAAAATTTTACTAGAAATTAAAATTCCCAAAGAAGTTGAAAGACCCATGAAAGCAATGGAACAGGTCTTTAGTAGTTTTTGGACACTATATGACCCTCCTAGTTTTAAAGAAAAGTGGGTTCAGGGTCATTTTTTACTTAATTTTGCCTTGGAAATAATAACTATAGAAGGAGATATTCATTTCTTTTTAAGAATACCTAAGGCCCTTCGAGGCATGTTTGAATCAGCTGTATATGCTCAGTTTCCAAACGTTGAACTAATTGAGGCTGAAGATTATACCAAGAATGTCCCCCAAGATATTCCAAATAAAAAATGGGATTTGTTTGGCTGGGACTTTATGTTTCTTAAAGAATCTTGTTATCCTATAAAAACATATCCCAACTTTTTTGAAGAGCAAGAAGGGATGAAAGAAGAAAAAAGAATTAGTGCTTTGTCAGTTCTTTTAGAGGGTATGGCTGATTTTAAAAAAGGTGAGCAGATGTGGTTTCAAATTATTGCTAAACCGATAGTTGATGAAGTTAAATGGGTAGAAGAGGGCAAAAAAATTATTGATAAATTAGTAAAAAGGTCTCCCAAGCCAAAATTAAAATCTATAATTCAGGAAGCATTTGATGTTATTTTTTCAGGAACTGTTCCCGGGCAAACAGAAAAACCAAAAGAAGAAGCAATTCCCGTGGAAATGACATTAACTCCCGGAGAAAAAGATACTGTTAAAGCAATAGAAAATAAGATTTCAAAATTAGCTTTTGAAACAAATATGAGATTTGTTTATATTGGGGAGAAGGAAGTTTTCTTTAAGCCCAGAGTTAAAGTCGCCTTAGATTTTACAGCGGGAATTAATATAGCAAGCCTTAATGGGTTTAAACCCTGGAAAAAAACATTACCTAAAATTGTTCCTCCGGCTCTAGCCAGGAAGAGAATAGTTTATTTAAGGAAGAAACAATTATTTAGACGATTTATTAAAAGAATGACTCCTTTATTTCCGACTCCCGGAGGGACATTTGTCATTAATATTGAAGAATTAGCAACCATTTTCCATTTTCCAGGAAGAACTATGGCTCCAACATTAAATCTTTCCAGGATTGAAGCTAAAAAGGCTGGACCGCCGGAAAATCTTCCTATAGAAAAGTAAAAAATTATTATGTCTAAGATAAATTTCTTTGCTACAACTACATTTAGAAATCAAAAACAAAAATTTGGGATTAAAATTGATGATAGGCGCAGGCATTTTTATATTGTGGGGAAAACAGGTATGGGTAAAAGTGAGCTCTTAAAAAATATGGCTGTTCAAGATATTAAAGATGGTCATGGTCTTTGTTTTATAGACCCCCATGGAGAAATTGCCGAAGAACTTTTAGACTTTATTCCAGAGAGTAGGATAAAAGATGTAATCTATTTTAATCCAGCGGACATTGAGCATCCAATTGCTTTTGATGTTATGGAAGATGTTTCTGTGGAAACTCGCCATCTAGTAGCTTCTGGCTTAATGGGAGTATTTAAAAAGATTTGGCCTGATGTTTGGTCAGCCAGAATGGAATATATTTTAAGTAATTCAATTCTAGCTCTTCTAGAACATCCAGATTCAACCCTTTTAGGTATAAATCGTTTATTATCCGATTCTGCTTATCGTAAAGAAGTAGTAGAAGGACTTACTGATCCTGTGGTTAAGGCATTTTGGACTCAGGAATTTGCTCGTTATACTCAGCGTTATGAGGTTGAAGCAACTGCTGCTATTGAAAACAAAATTGGTCAATTTATTTCATCGCCTTTAATTAGAAACATTATAGGGCAAGTTAAAACATCTTTTGACATTAGAGAAGTAATGGATAGTGAGAAGATATTAATTTTAAATTTATCCAAAGGGAAGATAGGGGAGGATTCATCTCGTTTATTAGGAGGCTTGCTAATAACAAAATTACAATTAGCAGCAATGTCTAGAGTAGACATACCAGAAAAGGAAAGAAAAGATTTCTTTTTATATGTTGATGAATTTCAGAATTTTGCTACAGAAAGTTTTGTTAGTGTCTTATCTGAAGCCAGAAAATATCGTCTTTCTTTAATTTTAGCTCATCAGTATATTACTCAAATGGAAGAAAGTGTCAGAGATGCTGTGTTTGGCAATGTAGGAACAATTATTTCTTTCAGAGTAGGAGCAGAAGATGCTGAATACTTGGAAAAAGAATTTATTCCGGAAATTATTGCGGAAGATCTAGTTAATCTTCCCAAGTATATCATCTATTTAAAACTAATGATTGATGGAATTGCTGGTCGTCCTTTTTCGGCTCAAACATTAATTCCTTTTAAACCTGAAGGAGAATCCCAAAAAGAAAAAATAATAGAATTTTCTAGAAAAAGCTATAGTGTTCCTAGAGAAATTGTGGAAAAACAAATTGCCGAATGGACTGGGGACTATGTTATCCAAAAGCCATCTAATCCAGACGTTATCCTTTATGATGCCAAGTGTAAGGGATGTGGCAAAGAAATAAAAGTTCCGTTTAAACCGGATGGGATTAGACCAGTGTATTGTAAAGCCTGTTTAAAAAAGAGAGAAGAAGCTAAGGATTCTAATCATCAAGAAGAAAAAAAAGAAGAAAAAAAAGAGGAAATAAAAGAAGAAATAAAAACATTCTCTTTAGAAAACCTTTTACCTCAAAAGATTAAGAGAGATAAAAAAACAGTTTCCAAAGAGAATTTAAAAAGTGCTTTAAAGCAAGCCTTGGAAGAAGATGATTCTAAGAAAAATATAAAAAAAGGCGTGATAAAGCCAGGTGAAGTCGTAAAATTTTAAAAAAATGAAAACTCTTAAAGATTTTGATTTTAGAGATAAAAGAACAATAGTTAGATGTGACTTTAATGTACCAATAAAAGACAAAAAAATTGTTGATAATTTTAGAATAAAGGAGATTTTACCTACTATAAATTATCTAATTGAAGAAAAAGCCAAGATTATTTTGATAAGTCATCTTGATAGCCCCAAGAGCAAAGATAAAAAATATAGTTTAAGACCTATTGCTCAGGAACTTAAAAAATTATTAGGAAAAAAGGTAAGATTTTTAAATGATTGCCAGGGACGGGAAGTAGAAAAACAAGTAAATAACATGAAACCAGGTGAAGTTATTCTTTTAGAGAATTTGAGATTTTATTCAGAAGAGGAAAAAAATGATATATCTTTTGCTAAATCTTTAGCTAAGCTAGGAGATATTTATATTTCCGAAGCATTTGGAGTATGCCATCGCAAGCATGCATCTGTTTATATCTTACCCAAATTAATACCCTCGGGTATTGGTTTTTTATTTGGTAAAGAAATTACTAGTTTGTCTAGAATAAGAAGAAACCCGGATAGACCATTTGTGGTTATTATTGGAGGAGCCAAAATTTCTTCAAAAATAAAAATGGTTGAAAAGTTTTTACCAAAAGCTGATTATATACTTTTAGGCGGGAAAATAGCTAATATTATCTTAACAGTAAAAGGAATATGCTTAGGCCGAGCTTGGCCAGAAAAAGATATTGTAAAAATAGTTGAAAAGATAAAATTAACTGATTCCAAAATTTATCTTCCGGTTGATGTTTTAGTTTCTCCTGATGAAAAAACCGGAGAATATATTAGGGCAACAGGACCAGCCTTGGTAAGGAAAGAAGAGGGAATTTTTGATATTGGGCCCGAAACAATTGAAATCTTTGAAAAAATTATTAGACAAGCTAAAACAATTATTTGGGCCGGAACATTAGGGTTAGCTGAAAATGAAAAATTCAGCAAAGGAACAAAATCTATTGCTAAAGCCATTAGTAGAAATTATGATGCTTTTACTATTGCCGGGGGAGGAGATACAATGAAGTTTTTAAATCAATTTGGATTAGCAGATAGTTTTTCTTATACTTCTACGGGCGGAGGAGCTATGTTAAATTATTTAGCCGAACAAGAAATGCCAGGGATAGAAGCATTAAAATAACCTTATGAATGAAATTAAAAATCTTAAGAAAACAGCTAGACGTATTAAAAAAGCTATCAAAAACAAAGAAAGAATCTTGCTTTTTGCTGACTCAGACCTAGATGGAGTAACATCTTTTATCGTTTTAGAAGAAACCATCAAAAGTTTGGGTGGAAAAATTCAGGATTTTTATTTTTTAGGTAGAACACTAGAAGAGGCATATGGATTAAATGAAAATGCTTTAAAATATTTCCGAAAATCTACTCCCGCTTTGTTGATTACTTTAGATTGTGGAATTACTAGTTTTAAAGAAGTGGAAATAGCTAATGAATTAGGGTTTGAAACAATAATTATTGATCATCATCAAATCTTAAATAAGATACCAAATGCTTCGATTGTTGTTGACCCTAAACAAAAAGAAGATCCATATCCTTTTAAGCAATTAGCAGCAGTTGGTGTTGTTTGTCATCTTTCCCGATTACTTTTTAAAGATAAATGGAATGGAGAAATTAAAAAAAATATTATGGCCCTTACAGCATTAGGAACCTTAGCAGATATGATGAAGATATCCGATGATAATGAATTATTTATAAAAGAAGGACTTCCGGCTTTAATCAACAGTCCTCGGCCAGCTTTTCAAGCATTGTTGGAGAAAATTGGAAAAGATAAATATTCTCATAATGAGGTTATAAGAAAAATTATTACGATCTTGAACATTACCGAAATGAAAAATCATATTCCTCAAAGTTATCCTTTTTTAACTTGCTCTGATAAAACATTATGTAAAAAAACAATTGAAAAACTTTGTGAACAAAATCAAGAACGTAGATTAAGAATTAGGAATATGACGGAGGTTCTTGTAGAAAGGATTGACGAACAATGGCCAGTTTCGGTTATCTTTGAAGGAGGGAAAGATTATTCTCTTAATATAACAGGTGCCTTGTCTTCTAGAATTTGTAATAAATTTAAAAAACCATGTTTTATTTTCCGAAAGGGAGATAAAATTTCCAAAGGTTCGGTTAGAACTCCCAAAGGAATAGATAGCATAAAAGCTATGGGACAATGCTCTGATTTACTTGAGGTTTTTGGAGGACATGCTCAAGCATCAGGTTTCGCAATAAAAAATAAGAATTTGAAAAAATTTAAAGAATGTTTATCAGATTATTTTTCTAAATTTAATTAATAAAATTATGGAGAAAAATATTATTTATATTGACGGAGGCTCTCGGGGCAATCCCGGTCCATCTGCTTTTGGTATGGTTATCTGTAATAGTAAAGGGAGTATCTTAAAAAGATATGCAGAGTATATTGGTAAAGCCACTAATAATGAAGCGGAATATCAAGGGCTAATTTTTGCCCTGAAAAAAGCTAAAGCCTATTTTGGGAAAGAAAAAATTAAAAAAATGCAGATAGAATTATTTTCAGATTCCCAGCTTTTAGTAAAACAAATGAATGGTGAATACAAAGTTTTAAATTCTAAAATTCAACCACTTTTTTTAATAGCTTGGAACTTGAGAATAGAATATAAAAATATAAAGATTTCTTTTGTCCCTCGAGAGCAAAATCGAGAAGCAGATAAGTTAGTTAATCAGGCCTTAGACGCTGAAACTAAAAAACAAAAGCTTTTTTAGATATAGTTGACAACTAAGATTTTTTTAGGTATTCTAAAGAGGTCCAAGTAGACAAGACAATCGCACGACACCTTTTTAGGAAGGCATCGTGAGGAAAGTCCGAACACTCGGTTTTCCACTCTTTTTAGAAAAGCTGTCTAAAAAAAGTAGAAGACAAGGATAGCGGGTAATACCCGCCGATCGTGAGATTAGAGGTGCGATCAGAGACGCTAAAACTTGAAAGAGTTTTAGCATCCTTAAAGTCTAAGGATGAGTTTTCCAAGTAATTGGAAAGGTGAAACGGCTAAATCCTTATCTGGGTGCAAGAACAAACAAAGGTAGTTCGCTTGACCTTTAGAGTAATCTAAAGGCTTAGATAAATGATTGTCATCCACTATTAGTGGAACAGAATTCGGCTTATTGTCTACTTGGGCTTTTTATTTAAAATAATGATTGCTAAATTATTAAATTTTAAAACAAAAACAATCACTTTTGCCGCAGTTGTTCTAGCAAGTTCTGCTCTTTTAAGTCGTATTTTGGGCATGCTAAGAGATAATCTTTTAGCTAATCTTCTTTCTAAATCTCAAACTGATATTTACTTTTCGGCGTTTAGAATTCCTAATTTTGTTTATGGTATTTTAATCAGTGGAGGAATAATAGCTGCTTTTCTGCCTGTTTTTTCTGCGGAGTTCAAAAAAAGTAAGGAACATGCCTGGGAACTTACGAACAATGTTCTCACTTTTTTCCTAATTGCCTTGATTGTTGTTTCTTTTATATTGGCCATATTTACTCCCCAGCTTGTTGATTTACTTGTTCCGGGATTTAATGCTTTTCAGAAATCTCAAACCATTATTCTAACTAGAATAATGTTTTTAAGTCCTATATTATTAGGTATTTCTTCTATCTTCTCAGGAATACTTCAATATTCTAATTTATTCCTTGCTTATTCCCTAACTCCTATTTTTTATAATATTGGAATTATTTTTGGAATTGTAATTTTTTTACCCTTATGTAATTTTGATTTAAAAGCCCTGGCTTACGGAGTTATATTAGGTGCTTTTTTGCATTTAGCAATCCAAATTATACCTTGTATAAAATCTGGTTTTCATCCTCGTTTTTCTTTTAATTTTCGCCATCTGGGACTTCAAAAGATATTTAGATTAATGATTCCCAGAACAATTGGAGCAGGGGCATTTCATATTAACTTGATTGTCATAACTTCAATTGCTTCAACTTTGTCTCCGGGTTCAATCAGTATTTTTAATTTTTCTAGTAATCTGCAAGGATTACCCATTGGTTTAATAGGGGTATCTTTTGCTACAGCTGCTTTTCCTGTTTTTTCACGTCATTTTGTTCAGGAACAAAGAAAAGAATTTTCCAGAAAGTTTCTTTCAATTTTTTCTCAGATATTATTTTTAATAATTCCTTTAAGTTTTTTCATTTTTCTTTTAAGAGCTCAAATAGTTAGATTAGTTTTAGGAACAGCTATTGT
>CAZOJF010000020.1:0-8898 GCA_964580085.1 uncultured Candidatus Saccharibacteria bacterium
TACGAGAAAGAATATGAATATCTTGTGAAAACGAAAGAATTAAAAGAAATAAAATAAAAATTTTCAACCAAATACTTTCTACTTTTAGATTTTTAGAATAAGTATAATTAAATATTATGAAAAAACAAAAAGGAGTCTCAACAACATTAAGTATTTTATTAATAGTTCTTTTAGTTACTATTCTTGGAGCAGCTATTGTTTATAAATATTATTTAGTTTCGGAAGAGGGGACAATTAAAATAGAAACTAAAGACACAAAATGGAAGGATTATGAATTAGAAGAAATTAGCCAAGATTTTGAATCTTCTGATTTTTATGACAGACATCTTATCGGGATTCAAGATAATGGTCAGCGTGATATTATTCTTCTAAGCATAAAAGAAGCACTTGGTGGATCAAAAGATGATATAACTTGGTATCCTAAAAGAGTTTCTTTTCCTCCATATTCCTCAAAGATATTTTTTGTAAAATATTTATCAGAAACGGGCCACTCAATAGGTTTAATTATGTTTGATGTTAAAAATTTGACTTTCGAGGAATTGACTGAGGTCGGAGAAATTTATCAAAATTATTATAATTATGAAAGCATTGTATCTGCTGATGGCTTTAAAATAGCCTCTCTGGGATATGATAAACTTTATTTATTAGATCTTCTTAATGATGAAGCTAAACTTTTAACAGAAGCAAAACAAGAGGAAGGTTTTGATCTTATTTTTTGGCCAGCTAAAGAAACCCCTGACTTTATTTGGTTAGATAATAATACTATTCAATACCCAGTATATTCTATAGAGGGAATTTGGGATCCTCCTATTGAAATAAGGCAAATTTCAACAGAAGGAGTAGAAAAAATTGTTGATGGCAAAACTATTAATTGGGGAACATATAGGAATGAAAAGTATGGATTTGAGTTAAAATATCCGAAAGATTGGAAAACAACTATTAATGAATCCGGGATGTATCTTTTAACTGTTTTGTTTCAAAAAGTAGATACTACCCAAGAGAAATTCATTTTGCCTGGTGATTATCTAGAAGATGCAACTTATGATATTAGCTTAACAATAAAAAATAATCCTCAGAACTACTCAATTAAGGATTATCTTCTAGAGGATACTCCGCTTGAGTCGAGAGAAAAGACATGGGAAGAAGAATATAAAGAGATAATTATTGGAGACAATTTAAGAGGTATAAAATATACAATATTTGCAGCACCTGCTTCTGGTTCTTGTACGATAGTAGCTATTTCTCACGACAACAAAATTTATAAGTTTTCTTATTGCGCCATAGCTCATTCAGAAACTCATACTAAGTTTATAAAAGTTTTTAACCAGATGCTTTCTACTTTTAAGTTTATAGGGGAACCCCAAAGTGAAATTACTGATTGGCAAACTTATAGAAATGAAAAATATAAATTTGAGTTTAAATATCCTGAAGAATGGGAACTCTCAGAAATTTTTACAAGCTCAGATATATCCCCGTCATATATTGTACCCGAGCAAGATTTTTTACCTATTAATGTTGTTATAAGAAAAAGATCCGTGGGATTATATAACGAAGAAGATGGTCCAGGAATTTGCCTAGAGGGAGAAATAGCATGTGGCCTAGGCATTACTACCACTTTTAAGATTAGTAAAAAATATAATCAAGATTTCGAAAAAGAGTTAGCATCTCGTGGTCAAAGTCCAATATATAAAATCAAGATTGGAGGAGAAAATGCAGTAGAACATAGACTAGATGTAGCTCCAGGGAGTTTAATTTTAAGATGGCTATTAAGAGATGGCAAGGGTTTTGCATTTACTTCTAGCGCATCGTGCCAGGATGA
The DNA here is from genome assembly GCA_964580085.1 of uncultured Candidatus Saccharibacteria bacterium. Classification (GTDB taxonomy): domain Bacteria; phylum Patescibacteriota; class Minisyncoccia; order Minisyncoccales; family CG1-02-41-26; genus CAYUWK01. Next base: position 1,820 of record CAZOJF010000020.1, read on the forward strand.
TTGTGAATTCGACCAAATACTTTCTACTTTTAGATTTATTGAGTAAAATAGGTTCTAACATCGTCCACAACCCGTAGCAAATTAAAATTGTCTTTTTATCTAAGTGGTTTTTTGGTATAATAATAAAAAGCAAAGGTTTATAAAATTCTAAAATAACAATTATTTATTATGTTAAAATTAACAGAATTCAAAAAAATTTTCCTTTTTGGCCTAATCGGAAGTTTAATAATTTCAGCTTTAGTTGCTGTAGTTACCGTTCTTATCGGAGAATTTAATGAAATATTTGGCAGAGTATTACTGACTCTTTTAATGGTTATTACTCATTCATTAATTAGTTTAGTTTTTATATGGAATGATGAAAAACAAAATACATTTGAAAAATTAAGTTTTTTTATTAATGTTGTATTCACTCTTATAGTAATTAGTTTTTTCACCTCTATTTTCGGCATCTGGAAGATGGTTCCAGGAGAAGCAGTTTGGCATTTATATCAAACTTATTTTGTAATTGGTTTTGCTTCTCTTCATGGAGATATTTTATCTAAAGCATTACGTAAGAAAAAATATATAGACATAATTGTCTATATAAACTATGTTTTTATAGGCATAATAGTCCTGATGTTACAGCCAATAATATATACAAGTAATGCTACAAAAGTTTTGGGAGAAATGTTTTTTAGAATTTTAGCTGCAGTTAGTATAATTGATGGAACCTTAAGTATTCTCACAATTATTTTTTATAAACTCTATATGCACAAACACCCAGAAATACAAGATTCTCTTCAGGGTAATTTACAAGGACAAGCAAACCCAAAAAAAAGATTGAGTATTTGGGTATGGATTTTAATAATTTATTTGGCTCTCCAAATAATTTTTCCTTTGATATTTTACGTATTTGGATCGTTATCTAAGTTATTTTAGTAATTTTTCTGGGCAATATAATATTATTTATTGATTCAGCAATTTACAAATACTGATTTTTAATTAACTAATACTCTAAAAGGCTCAATCTCTTCCTTCGTTTTTATAAAACAGGTTCTAATGTCGTCCACGACCCGCAGTAAGCAAAAATCGTCTTTTTATTCAGACGGTTTTTTGATAGAATAAATATTATGAATAAGGAAATTATTTTAATTATTATCTTTTCATTAATTCTACTTATTCTCATTAGTTTAACTTATTTATTATTTTTTATAAGTAAAAACAACCAAAAACAAACTCAGTTGTGTTTTAGAAATGATTGTTTTAATGTTGAGCTAGCCTTAACTCCAAAAGAAAGAGAACAAGGATTAATGTTCAGAAATTACTTAGGAGAGAACGAAGGAATGCTTTTTATTTTTGCAGAGGAAGAAGAATACAGTTTTTGGATGAAAAATACTCTAATTTCTTTGGACATAATATGGCTTAATAAAGATAAAGAAGTGGTTTTCGTAAGTAAGAACAATCAGCCTTGTAAAAATGATGAATGCCCCAAAATTAGTTCTAGTCAAAAGGCAAAATACGTTTTAGAGCTAAATAAAGGGATAGCAGATAAAATTGGTTTAGAGATCGGGGATAGGGCAAATTTTAACATAGAACAAATATTATCTTATAATATAGATTGAATGAATCAAAATAAGTAACTAAGTAATTTTTTGATAAAATAAAATATATGGGGAAAAATAATTCAAGTGATTTTATAAACTTTGGAACATATATAGCAGAAGAAGTTGATATATTAAAATCCGAGTTCAAAAAAGTAGGAATTCCTGTAAAAGTTCTCTATCCGGGGACCAATATTGGTAAAGAATCCACAGCTGAAGCAAAATGGACTGCCTATACGCTTTTAATTCCTACTAAAGACTGTGAAACTGCTTTTAAAATATGTGAAAGATTGAATATCAAAGCCAGATATAAAATTCCTGTACCTAGGTTTCTTTATACAAAAGTCAACCGTTATATTTTTGGCGCACTTCTTTTTTTATTTTTAGTTATTATATTGGGAAGTTTAGGAATAATAAAAAACACATCATTTTTTGCTATAACCATCAGTATATTATCTTTTAGTTATATTTTGTTTCTAGCCATTACTAGTTATAAAATTATTAAAAATTCATTTAAAAAAGACAACTGAGTTTTAATCTTAAATAGGCTCTAATATTATTCTCCATGCTCATAACAAATGAAGATCGCCTTATTCAGGCGGTTTTTGTAAAACTGTATATTATATTGCAATACATAAATAAATAAGTTATCTTTAGATAAGAGTTTTATAATATGTTTGGAAAATTATGGAGGTAATAACCAATAAAATTTTAGTAAAGGAGCTTAAAAAAATGGCTGATAAGATGTTTGGTAATTTAGTCAAAGGTGTAGTTGATATAGAAAAAGAAGTAATGGCGGTTAATGGTGAACTTCATGCAGATGAACAAGCTTTATTAATTGAAAATGGCTCTAAACAAGAAAATCTTTGGGGAATTAATATTTATCTAGAAAAAATTGACCAAGATTTTATTGAGTTTGATTCTGTTATTAATATTAGACCTTCTCAACAAAACCGTAGTCGGGGAGTAGATAATCCTGAAATTAGAGAAAAAATTATAAAAATAGTAAATAAATTAATAGAAAAATGAGTTTTCAACATTTAGAACTTAGCCAAGGAAGATGGAAAAAACTTTCTTTCTTTGAACAAATGGCAAACATTGGCAGCGAAGTAGAAAGAGCTATTAATTGGAAAAATAAGAATAATACAGAATATAGTCAACTAGCTTTTGAACGAGCATTGGAGTTAATGAATCTAACAATAGCAGATAAAAAAAACCATGGACGTCTGCGAGAGTTAACAAGAGTACAAGAGAATTTTATTGATTATTTTGCTTGTGGCAATAATTATTCTTCTTCAGAAGAAAATTGGAAAAATTATTTTTATTCCTTTGCTCTGGCTGCCAAAATAAATGTTTAATTTTAAAAGAAAACATTAATTAGCAATTAATTTAGAAAAGCGTTTCACAACTGAAACTATAATAAAAAATCGTCTTTTTATTCAGGCGGTTTTTTTGATATATGGACTTGACAAGAAATTTTAAAGAAGTTAAACTTAAGGTGAACAAAAGTTAAACTTAAAATTATGGAAAATATTATAAATCTCAAAAATTTAAGAGAGAATATGCAAGAGTATGCCCAAGAAATTAAAAGGGGGCGCTCTTTTATTGTCTTTAAAAAATCTAAACCATTATTTAAAATTTCTCCTATCGATGAGTCTCCCTGGGAGGAAGTTATAGATTTTACTAAAATAAAAAAAGGGGGAGTTGATCTTAAAGAATTATTGAAACGAATATAATTATTTTATATGGATAAGATCGAAAAAGCATTAAACAAATTAAGTTCTGGAGAAAGAAAAAAACTCAAAAAGATTCTTATCCAGATAGACAGAAAAGATTTTCAAAATCTGAATCTGAAAAAGCTAAAAGGGAGAAATGATGTTTTTCGTATTCGTAAAAGTAACATACGTATTATTTTTCGTAAGATTGATAACTCTATCAAAATCCTAAGCATAGAACGCCGAAGCAGTAAGACCTATAATAAGATGAGAAATAAATAATTAATAATATAATTACAACTAATACAAATCGTCTTTTTATTCAGGCGATTTTATAGTATTATAAAATAATATAAAAAAGGTCGTGAAAAATAATATAAATTTATAATTAAATAATAAATTATGAAACATCAAGTAAAAAAACAAAATTTAGGATTAACAACCGTATGGATAATTTCTATTATAGTAGTTCTCCTAGTATTAATTGTAGGAGGAGTTTATTTACTAAGTAAAGCATCTACTTCTGACAAAGAATCAAAAGTTAATGAAGAAGGATCTGTTGCTCAAGAGAAAACAGAACAAGATACAGAAGAATTTAATGAATTTATTGTAGATTGTGGAGATACAGCTTTAGCAGTTTCTGAAGAAGAATATGAAACTATAACAAATTGCATGACAGACAAATTTAAAGAGTGTAGTCCAGCAAAATTTACTGCTGCAGGTATTTATCATTATGAGATCATTGGCCCAATTGATAATTTATGTAAAGTAAAATCAAAATTTCTTAAAAATATAAATCCTAATTGGGTAGGCAAAGAAATGATTTGTCAATATGACAATACTAAAGATTTTGGAACAGCTGTTCAGAACATGAATAAATGTGAAGGACCATTATATGATTTAATGATCACGACGTCGATAGAAGCTGAAAATGGAGACGAGTTTCATCCTTTGGCCATAGAAAGACCAGAAGAGGGAAGTGGATATGAATGGAAAACGAATTATGATTCCAGTTATGTCCAATTTATTGGGGAGAATAAAGACTTTAAATCAACTACTCATATTATATATGAATTTCTGGCTTTAAAATCTGGAAAAACCAGAATTGAATTTTCTTTGCAATCAAAAACTGGCGAAGAAATAAAAAAACAGATAGTTAAAGTAACAATTAGATAAAAAAATAAAATATTGCTAAAATCATTTGGAAATCTCTTGAGCTTGATCGAGAGATTTTGTTTCTGGGTGATTTTTTGTTAAAGTAAATTAACATGTTAACTCTTTTAGATTTTAAAAAAGAACTAAAAACTAAAGCCAGCTCTAAAAAAGCAAAGATTTTACAAAGATTTTTTAAAACAGGCCCTGGAGAATATGGTGAAGGGGATGTTTTTTTAGGTGTTGTTGTCCCGGAGATAAGAAAGTTAGTTAAAAAATATAGTGACCTTAAAGTCAAGGAAATAATAAAATTACTGCATTCTAAAATTCACGAAGAACGATTAACAGCTCTTTTAATTATGGTAAATAAATTTCAGGATACAAAAAATAAAGAAAAGATTTATAATCTTTATTTAAAAAATACTAAATATATTAATAATTGGGATTTAGTAGATTTATCTGCCCATAAAATAATAGGGGAGTATCTTTTGACTAAGTCTAAATTAGTCTTATTTAAACTTGCCAAATCAAAAAGTCTTTGGGAAAGAAGAATAAGCATTATTTCTACTTTAAGTTTTATAAGAAACAATAGATTTTCAGAAACTTTAAAAATAGCCAAAATATTATTGAATGATAAACATGATTTAATCCATAAAGCGGTTGGCTGGATGTTAAGAGAAGTAGGAAAAAGAGATTTAAAAATAGAAGAAGAATTTCTTAAAAGATATTATCAGAAAATGCCTAGAACTATGTTACGTTATGCTATTGAAAAATTTCCCGAAAAAAAGAGAAAGCAATATTTATTAAAAAAGTATGGTTAATAAAATCTTATTGTTTTTTGTATCAAAAATGATACGATTATAATATAAAAATGATACAATTAAAAATATGAATTTTAATATTAAAGAAACAAATAAACGCCAAGAGGCTATTTTAAGCTATGTCTCTCAAAGAGATGAACTTTCTGTGTCTTCTGCCTTAGAATTTTTAAAAAAAGATTTTAAAAAAGTATCAAGAATCACGATTATACGAGACTTAAGATTTTTGGTTAAAAAAGGATTTTTATTGCGCCAAGGTGCAGGCCGAACAACAAAATATATATTTACTCAAAAATATAAGCTTATTAAAAAAAGTAATGTACAAGAATATTTTTCTATATCTCAAGATAAACGTGAAATTAAAAAACATCTTGATTTTAATATTTTTAATATATTGAAAAAAGAATCTATTTTTACTTTAGATGAGAAAAAATCATTAAGGTCTTTACATCAAAAATTTCAACTAAACTTTAAAAAAATAAAAAGTAAAACTTTAATTACTAAAGAGTTCGAGCGGATTATTATTGAATTTTCATGGAAATCTTCACAAATTGAAGGCAATACTTATTCACTTTTAGATACCGAGAATTTAATAAAAGAAAATAAAGCCGTAGAAGGTAAAACCAAAGAAGAAACACAAATGATTCTTAACCACAAAAAAGCTTTTATTTTTATTCTAAAAAATAAAGGAAAATTCAAAAACTTATCGCGAGCAAAAATTGAACAAATACATCAACTCTTAACTGCTGATTTAGGAATTACTAAAAATTTGCGAACTGCATTAGTAAGAATTACAGGAACAAATTATAAACCGTTAGATAATATTTTTCAAATAGAGGAAGCTATGGAGAAAATGATTAAATTAATAAATAATAAAAAAGATGTTTTTGAAAAAGCTTTTCTGACTTTAGTTTTGTTGTCATACATCCAACCCTTTGAAGATGGCAATAAACGAACTGCCCGTTTAGTTTCTAATGCCTTATTAATAGCTTATGGTAGTATCCCAATTTCTTATCGCGCTGTTAATGAAGTAGAATATAAAAAAGCAAGTTTGCTTTTTTATGAAATAAATAATTTATTTTATTTTAAAGAAATCTTTATTAAACAATTTGAATTTGCAGTTAAAAATTATTTTCAATAAAAGAAAAAATTGATTTTTTAAACAAATAAAAATAAAATTATCTTTTTATTTAATTAACTTTTTGATATAATAAAGCAATTAATAATTAATATTTATGAAAATCTTAATTAGCTCTTTAACCTATCCTTTGCGCAACGGCGTGACTGTTTCCATAGATGCAACGGTTGATGGGCTTATCGCCAAAGGCGATAAAGTTCTTGTTGTGTCTCCAAGATATAATAAAATTAAACATAGAGCCGAGCATTGTTCAGTACCTTCTTCAACTGTAGTCAAAGCTCTGGGATCCTTAATAGGAAAAGAGGAAAAAACATTTGGGATTACAGCTCGTTATCGTATAGATAAAATTATAAAGAAATTCAATCCCGATATCCTTTGGATGCATACTTTAAGTTTTACCCCTAATGCTTTTGAATTGTGCATGCTTAAATCAAATAAGCCTAAAGTGCTTACTTACCATACTTTAGTTGAAGAGTATGGTCGAATGTATGCTGGGAAAATTGGTGCTGCCTTAATGCGCAAACGATCTAAAGTAGTTGCTAATAAAATGGATGTGATTATTACTCCTAGTAGTGCGATAAAGAAGAAATTACGTAAATATGGAGTAACAAAGCCAATATATCCAATCCCCACAGGTATAGATATTGTTAAAAAGTATTTTACTAAAAAAGAGTTA
>CAZOJF010000021.1:0-7038 GCA_964580085.1 uncultured Candidatus Saccharibacteria bacterium
TGCTTCGCTCCTCAATGTGGGTAGCAACGGCTACTATTGGAGTTCCGCTGTGTCTGGCACGCGCGCTCGCTACTTTTCCTTCCGCGACAGCACTGCGTACATGTATAACAATAACCGGGCGAACGGCTTTTCGGTGCGGTGTGTACAGGACTGATTTGACTATTTGACTATTTCGTAATTTTTTTTCAAAAAATGGCTACATATTTTCACCTTCCAGTATATAAAGCGAGTTATGACCTTGTGCTTGATATGTTTAAAGTAATAAAGGATTTTAACCGAGAGTATAAATATACCCTGGGAAAAAATATAAAAAAGGAGGCGATTGAAATGGTCACTAATATCTATCGGGCCAATTCCAGTTTTTCCAAAAAGCCGCATATAAAAAAAGCGAGAGAAGAAATTGAAACAATCAGAATTTTTTTCAGATTGACTAAAGATTTAAGACAGGTAAATTTGAAGAAATTTGTGGATATTAACGAGAAAATAGAAAATGTTTCCAAACAGCTTACTGCTTGGGAAAGGTCGCAAAAATAAAGGGAAAAGGGCCGGAATCGCCTATGAGTTAAGGCCTAGGCGAGCGCGCATATTTATCAGTCCAATGGCTTTCTTGCTAAAATCGACAAGGTATATTTGCAAAAAGCAATTTCTTGTTTTCTGCCAAAAAGAAAGCAAGAAAAATTAAACAGCCATTTTAAAAGCAGGTGGCAACCGCAATTACAGCAATGCTTCGCTCAACAATGTGGATAGCAACGGCAACTATTGGAGTTCCACTGTGTCTGACACGAACGCTCGCAACTTGAACTTCAACGACAGCAATGCGAACATGAATAACAATAACCGGGCGAACGGCTTTTCGGTGCGGTGTGTACAGGACTGGTATCTGCCCCTTTCTTTCTTCTTTTTATCTATATACTAAATATGCCTTTCAATAAACAGCTTTTATACGATTTGTTCCGAGCCCATTACAACGCCCGGAAAAACAAAAGAAACACTATTAATGCTTTAGCTTTTGAAATAGATTACGAAAGAAAACTTTTTGAACTTTATGAAGAAATCAAAAGCGGAAAATATAATATCAGTCGTAGCATTTGTTTTGTGTCCTTTACTCCAGTTCAGAGAGAAATTTTTGCTGGTGATTTTCGGGATAGAATTGTTCATCATCTTATTTACAACTATATCAGTCCGTTTTTTGAACGGCTATTTATTCACGACAGTTATAGTTGTAGAATTGGAAAAGGAACTTCATACGGTATAAAACGGTTAAATCATTTTATCCGCTCCTGTTCTTGTAACTATATGCAGGATTGTTACATTCTTAAATTGGATATTAAAGGATACTTTATGGCTATAGACCGTTCAATTTTATATCAAAAAGTTAAAAAAACACTGGAGCATTTTCAAAAAATGGCTGATTTTGACATTAATTTGGTATCGTATCTTATTCACAAAATCATATTTCACGACCCTACAAAAAATTGCACTATCAAAGGGAGAAGAGAAAACTGGAAAGGGCTTCCCAAAAGCAAAAGTTTGTTTTTTGCCGGAGAAAATAAAGGGTTGCCTATCGGAAATCTTACCTCCCAGTTATTCGGAAACGTTTACCTGAACGATTTTGACCACTTTATTAAATATAATCTTGGCTGTAAATATTATGCTCGTTATGTAGATGATTTTGTGATTGTTCATCCAGACAAAGAATATCTCAAATCTATTATTCCGATATTGAGAGAATATTTACAATTTAATCTTTCTTTGGAGCTTCATCCAAAAAAGATTTATCTCCAGCATTTTTCCAAAGGCGTCAATTTTCTCGGAACAGCAATAAAGCCATATCGCATTTATATCCGAAATAGAACCAAGGGGAATTTCTATAAAAAAATTCAATACTGGAACAATTTTCTTATAAAAAGACAGTATAAAATTAGCAAAAGAAATCTCGCACAATTTCTGTCCAGTATGAATTCATATCTGGGGTTAATGGAACACTATAATACCTACAAACTTCGCAAGAAGATGCTAACTCAAAACTTATCGCCATATTTTTGGGATTATGTTTATATGTCAAATAATTACAATAAACTTACGAAAAAACTTATCTACGAAATTATTAATTAATCTATATTAAAAAATATGTTCAAAGAAATAATCAATTCTAAAAAAATTATACGATTTATAAAATATCATAATGCCTTTATCATTGGGTTGGTTTTGATTTTTATTTTTGGGGCTTCGGTTTTTGCTTCGGACACAATAAGAGAAGCGACAATCGGTAAAGCAGTAGTTGAACAACAGGGGATAGACAATTCAGCTTTGCTTGCTGCTGATTTGGGTAATTTTGATTTTTTAATGCAGATTAATAATGTTACAGAAGATGATGAAAATTATTATGTTCTTTATACTTACAAAACTTTGGATATCCAGAAGGATATCTGGCAACCGGTTAGTCGTCAGGAAACTCTGGAAGTTTCCAAATCAGTCTTGGCTGACCAAGACTTGGGGCTTTATGTCGCCGAAGAATTAGGAGAAATAGTGGATAGCCAAAAGGCTTACTTGGTTAAAGTTCAGCAAAAACAAAAAGAAAGAGGTAAGACCCTTGTCCAAGAGACTACCACTTATACGGGCTTAATTGGTATGGTTTTGAATCCGATAACTAAGGAATTGCCTGGCTACGAGCCAGTAGTTAAACCACTAGAACCAGTTGCTATTGTCTACCAAGAATCTCAACCTGCGAAGGTCAATCCTCTGGAAATTTCTTGCAATCCGGCTTGGGTTTGTAGCGACTGGACTCCTGCTGAACCTACTATTACTTTTGGGGAGAGCTTTACCCAGACCAGAACTTGTACTGACCAGAATAATTGCGGTATCTCTGAGGACAAGCCCTTAGAAGAACAAATGGCAATTGGTACTTATCAATCCGCCAGTGCTGGTAGTGGAACAGAATGCACTCCTGTTTATTATTACTATGACGGGGATGGAGATGGCTATGGATATATCCAGGGAGAACCCCAAATAACTTGTGTTCAGCCAGACGGGCATGTTGCGAACAATACTGATTGTGATGACAACAACCCTAGTATAAATCCTGGAATCTCTGAAATATGTGATGACAACATAGACAATGATTGCGATGGGATAATTGATAACCCAACTCTGTGTCAGATTGAAGCAACAACAACTCCAACAACTACTCAGGCCTGTGCAAGTTCTACGTTAGAATACTGTACAACTAGTGTTGATTGTGAAAATATTGGAGGTTATTGGTATTCAGAAACCTGTAATGCTGAATCAGAAGTGATAGTTTGTATCCCTGAGTGGGAATGTAATGACTGGCTAGAACTAGTAGAAACAATTGGTTGTGGAGAATTATTTAACCAAACTAGAATATGTATAGATATTAATACATGTGGAGTAGAAGATGGAAAACCAATTGAAACTCAAGAAGCAATTGGAACAGATTATACAACTTGCGGAATAACATCTTGTGATACCAGTTTAAACCTAACAGGGGAATGTCAGAATACTTGCGTTGATGGTTCTTGTTTAACCTGTGTTCCAACTTGTACTTGCGCAGAAGGATTTTATGACTGTGATTCAGACGGCACTTGCGAAACCCAAGAAGAATGTCCTGTGCCAGAGCCAGAGTCAGAGCTAGCAACTACAACTCCCAGTCAATAAAAAACAACCCAATAGGTTGTAATAGATTGTAAAGTAATTTTAAAAATTAATTAATATTCCAGTTTTACTCCGAGTTTGTCAGCTAATTGTTGAATCCATTTTTCGTTTCTATTCACCTTATGACTAAGCATTACCATCTCTTGAAAATAAGTATCTGCTTTCTTAGCATAAGAATCAACAGCAGTTAATAATTTATTAAAATCCTCTTTGGTAGAAAGATTTTTTACAGCTTCTTTTAAGTCTTCCTTGGTTGCAAAGACATCTATAAGTTTTTGAATATCTTTATCTTCAAGCATAAATTCTGATTTAATTTCAAATCTATTTTAATTATAATTTTTTAAAATTCCTTGTCAAGCGCTTTTCAAAAACAATTAATTTTTAAGTTATTTACGAGCTAAAAACATATTAAAAAACATGCAAAAAGAAATTAAAAAAGTTAAATTAGATCAAACCTAAACTAGGTTTTTTACAGAATCTAGGTCAAAAATTGTGTTTAGATTAGTTGGGTATAACGTTTATTGATAATTCATTAATAATCAATTATAATTAGTTAAATAAATTAAATTAATAACATAACAAGAAAAGATATGTTTAAAAAAATTGTTAAGTTTTGTTTGTGCGCCCTCGTTTTCTTAATGCCTTTATTCTTTTTGCCTTCAAGCGTTGAAGCATTTGAATTTAATAAAGGTTATTTATTATTTTTCTTAGTCAGTGTCGGTCTTTTAGCATGGCTGGGAAACATGGTGTTTAAAAATAAGAAAGTCGTATTTCGAAGAACTCCTCTTGATTTATTTGTTTTGGCCTACCTAGGCACAATGACTTTAGCAACAGTTTTTTCTCAAGATAAAATTACAAGTTTGTTTGGTTACTATGGAAGATTTTGGCCAAGTTTAATTGGCATATTGTCATTAGGTGGTTTTTATTTTTTAGTTACAAACAACGTAGAAATAAAATCTGAGACAGAGGAAAAGTCAGATAATAAGGTTGGTCAATCATCTCTGATTAAAGCATTTATTTGGTCAATATCTTTTGTAGTATTAACAACATATTTTTCATTATTCGGATTTTGGACAAAGATAAGCAATTATTTAGTATCAATTAATGAAAGTTTAGCCTTGCCCGATGTAATGGTTTATCAAGGGTTTAATCCAATTAGTGGCTCAACTGAAATTTTAGGAATCTTTTTAAGTATAGCAACTGTATTTTTATTAGCCTATTTAGCTTTTAAAGGATTGGTTTCTATGAGAAATGGAGCACAGGGAGTAGTAGAAAAGAAAAAACAAAAAAGACAAACTATTTTTAATTATATTTTAATTTTTAGTATTTTAGGATTATTATTGATTATTAATTTCTGGCCAGCATGGCTAATTATGTGTTTATCTTTACTTGCATTTTTAATTTTTTCCTTTAGAAAAAGGTTGTTTAAAGAAGATGTTAATTATTTAAGTTTGCCGATTTTATTTCTTTTGATTTCCATTATCTTTCTTTTCTTTAGTCCTTTGCAAGGTCTTTTTCCAGCAAATAGTGTGGTAAACAATCTACCTTCAGAAATTTTACCTTCTCAAAAAGTAAGTTGGAATATTGCCTTCCAAGGAGTGAAAGAAAGCCCTCTTGTTGGCTCCGGACTTGGTAATTTTAGTTATTTATTCAATAAATTTAAACCGGAAAGTTTTTTAAACTCTACTGTTTGGCAAATACGATTTGATAAACCAATTAATTATTTTACAGAATTGATAGGAACGACAGGTATTTTAGGAGTTTTAAGCTATTTATTATTGATCGGAATGTTTTTACTGGTATCATTTATGATTGTTAATGGTAAAGACGCCTCATCTCATAATTCTTTATTCACCCTTTCTATATTATTAGCCTTTATTGCTTTAATAATTGCTCAATTCTTTTATCATCAAGACACAACCTTAGCTTTTGTTTTTTGGTTCTTTTTAGCCCTGGGAGTAGTAAGTTGGAAAAAAGTTGTCAAAGAAACAACATTCAGTTTTAAAGATTTTCCAGAAATTGGATTAATATGCACAGTTATTTTTTGGGCAATATTATTTGGATTTTTATTTTTCTACTTTACAATGGGTAAGCTTTATATAGCGGATGTTTATTATCGTGATTATCTAGCAAATCCGACCGAAATGAAATTAGCATCAGAACAAGCAAATTCTCTCCAAAAGGCAGGGCAATTAGCAAATTCTAGAACTGTTTATCACATTATTTTAGCTAGAGCTTATTTAGGAGAACTAATAAAAGAAACCCAACAGCCCGGGCCAGATAATCAACGCTTGGCAAATATAGTTGCTTTAACTGTGGCCGAAGGGAAAAAGGCCGTAGAACTTAGTCCTAATAGGGTAACTACTCAAGAAACATTAGGATTTATTTATCGTGATATCCAAGGTTTAGCAGAAGGAGCTACAGAATGGGGGATTACAGTACTAGAAAGAGCAATTGAGCTAGAACCAAGAAATCCTATCTTGATAAGTGAATTAGCAAAGTTTTATGTTGGAGATAGTGGAGATATGGAAAAAGCCAAAGAATTATTTAAGAGAGCATTAGAAGTTAAGAGTGATTATGTTGATGCTGCTGTTTCCTTGAGTATTTTAGAAGAGAACGAAGGTAACACAGAAGAAGCTGTAAGGCTTATGGAGGATTTGGTTAGCAAAGTTCCATCTTCGGTTGATGCTCGTTTTCAATTCGGAAGATTATACTATAACCAAGAACAATATGAAAAAGCAATTGAACAGTTTGAAATAGCAATGCAGCTTTTCCCAAATCATTCCAACTCAATTTATTCTTTAGGACTTGTTTATCAAAAGAAAGGAGACAATACGAAGGCCTTAGAAATGTTTAAAAAAGTATTAGAACTTAACCCAGGAAACATAGAAATTAAAAATAGAATAGATGAAGTTTCCAGGGTATCTACTCCAGAAACAGAGCCAGAAACAGAGCCAGAAGAATAAAGAATAATTTAAGTAATAGTTATAGATAGTGATATTATGGAAATACGCATTATAGATAGTTCTTTAGAAAAATTTATTGTTTCTTTAGAGAAATCAAGTATCGCAAAAGTACTACACAGTATTAACTTACTTGAAAAATTTGGCAATAAATTATATTTTCCGCACACCAAGAAAATTTGTTCCAATTTGTTCGAATTACGGATACATGGCAAACAAGAAATTAGAATATTTTATACTTTTTATAAATATAAAATTTTTCTATTATATGGTTTTAGAAAAAAATCACAAAAAATTCCTAAAAAAGAAATCCGTATTGCCATCCAAAAATTAAAAAGTATTGACACAATATAACATATATGTTATATATATGATATATGAAAACAAAAAGCTATAAACAATT
>CAZOJF010000021.1:7138-8442 GCA_964580085.1 uncultured Candidatus Saccharibacteria bacterium
ATATAACATATATGTTATATATATGATATATGAAAACAAAAAGCTATAAACAATTTAGAAAACACTTATTAGAGGATAAACAAGTTAAACAAGCATATAAAAATCTTATGCCGGAGTTTGATTTGATTAAAATAATTATAAAAAAAAGAATTGAAAACGGTTTAACTCAAAAAGAACTTGCTAGAAAAATTGGAACAAAGCAATCAGCAGTTTCTCGTTTTGAATCGGGTACTTATAATCCAAGTTTCTCTTTCGTCCAAAAAATTGCTCAGGCCCTAGATACAAGATTGAAGATTTCATTAAAATAATAAAAAGAGAATTATTTTATAAAATAAAATGACTTCAAAAAAGAGAATAAAACCAAAGAAGACTTTATTTAGATCTCGAAAGATTAAGATCAAAGTTGTTGGAATCGGCGGAGGAGGCAGTTCTATTGTTTCGGAAATTGCTAGGAATATAAATAATGCCAGTTTTGTTATATTTGATAGTGACCATAGAGTTCTTAAGAAAGCAGGTCCAGGAGTAAAAGTTGTGCAATTAGGAGAAGAATTGACCAATGGATTGGGGACGGGAATGGATGTTAACCTGGGGCAGAAAATAGCTGAAAAGGAAAAGGAAAAAATTACCAAAATATTAAAGAATCAAGATTTAATTATCTTAATCGGCTCTTTAGGAGGAGGTTTTGCTTCAGGTGCATTGCCTCTTTTTGCTGAGGTTACCAAGGAGCTTAAAAATATTAGTTTAGGAATTTTTACTTTACCCTTTCAATTTGAAGGAGAAAAAAAGATGAAAATTGCTCAAGAGTCATTAGAACAAATTAAAGAAAATTTATCAGGGCAATTTATTATTTCCAATGAAAAGATATTTGAAATTATTGATAAGAAAACTCCTTTGAAAAAAGCACTTTCCAGTTTAAATAAGTCTCTAATTTTAATGTTAGAGGATTTAATAGAAATAATTTCCAAACCGGGTTTAATTAATATTGATTTTGCTGATTTAAAAACGATCTTAAGCGGGAAAGGCAGAACAATTCATTTTGGAGGTGCTATTGCTCAAGGCCCTAACAGAGCGGAAGAAGTCATAAAGAAAGTTTTTGAAAACCCATTAAGCGTGGGAGACATAGGGAAATGTAAAAAGATTCTGTTTAATATTAGAGGAGGGAAAGACCTAACATTAAAAGAAGTTGAAAAGATAAGTATGGGTATTTGCGGACTTAATAAAACAGCCAAGATAATTTTTGGAATTTCCGAAAACTTAAAAAATAGCAATAAAATTAAATTAACTTTAATTCAAGTTGGAGAAGG
>CAZOJF010000022.1:0-5962 GCA_964580085.1 uncultured Candidatus Saccharibacteria bacterium
ATCATTCATCTTGGAAATGCCTAATTCAATCTTTAAAAGAGAATTTTCTTTTAAAGAAATATTCTTGACATGAAATTCAGGTCGCGAAAAAATCTTTAACCATGATCTCTTATATTGCAAATTTTTATATGGACTAATTTTTATTTCTTGGTAAAAAAATCTTTCTGAAATTTTTGGACTTAAAAGCCATATTTGCAATATATCTTCTCCAGCATCTATCCCATGAGATATATACACTTTCTCTTTACCGATTTTTTGTAACGAACTTTCGGACGGTAATTCTTTTTCAGACTCCAAGAGAGTTATTTCTGCTCCTGAAAAAATAGGAATTTTAACTATCTGATCTTCTGGTTTATAGCTCCAGGAACTAACAATATTAACCACTGAGTATAAAAGAACTAATATTATAATTACAAGAAGCGTTACAAATAAAGTTTCAAGGAATTTACGCATTTTTATTCCCTCCTTATTTTATTTTTAATATTATTTATTATATATCTTTATTTTAGATTTGTCAATCAAAAACCCGAGATGAATCTCGGGCTTCAAAAGCAGGGACGCCAGGATTCGAACCTGGAACAGAAATTTTGGAGATTTCCATGATAGCCGTTTCACCACGTCCCTTTGCTTCTATTTTTTCTTTAATTCTTTATGCAAAGTATGTTTTCTGCAAGTTTTACAAAATTTCTTAAATTCTAACTTCTCTTCAACTCCTCTTGATTTGTTAGTAAAATAATTAATTGTTTTGCATTCTTGGCATTGCATTTTTACCAGAACTTTTTTCTTTTTAGCCATAAGTTTTTGTTATATTAATTTTGGAGCCAGGAGTGAGAGTTGAACTCACGACCTCGTAATTACCAATTACGTGCTCTAACCTCCTGAGCTATCCTGGCAAATTTATCTTATAATAAATTTCAATCATATTATTTATTTCTTTCCTAAGCTTAACATTGTTAAATTCAATAAATAATACTCCTGTCATGCTTTTTTTTATATGTTCCTTCTCCTCTGGGTTTTAAAGAGGTGACTGAACCTATTTGCTTCTTGGTAATTCCAAGTTCTCTCGTCCAAAAATTAAGTGCTTTCTTTTTATTTGCATCGTTAAATAGAAGTAGATTGTATTTAAGTTTCTTCTGATCAATTTCACATATCTGAATTAAAAATTTACGAAATAACTTTATAATTCTTGAATCAGAATTACATAACCTTACAGCATATTTATTGCTTCTATTCCCTTCTCCCAAATAAAGACCTATGCCTAACCCACATAATTTTTGTTCTTTTACTGATAAATTTTTTTTGATATAAAATGGATCACCATCAGGATTCAATCGTTGATATACAGCATCACTTATATTTCGACGAGGAATCCCAATTTCCTTCATCCAATATGCAACTGTACTACAACCGAGTTTTTTAGAAATCTCTTTCATCGACAATCCACTTTTATACATTCTCTCTATTTCTTTTTTCTTATAAGAATTAACTTTTGAACGTTTTGGGTTATTAACCTTTGCTGCACAACTACGTGAACAAAATCTTTTCTTACTTGACTGTTTTACCTTAAAAGATTTATCACAATTAGGATTAGCGCATTTTCTTTTCTCTATTTTATACAAAGATTTATATATGCCTTTTCCCCAATTCTCTCTGGTAATTTCGCTTTGCTTCTTTTTATATGTGACTAAATTATAAAAATTAACATTTTTCATATTTCTCTGTGGGCAGGGAGGGATTCGAACCCCCGTAGGTTAGAAACCGCGAGTTTTACAGACTCGTGCGTTTGACCGCTCCGCCACCTACCCTAATCTTGAAAATAATCTTAACAGAAATTCGGAGTTTATTCAATGATTTTACTATGTTTTTTTCTCCAATTTTCAATTTTTTTATGATCACCAGATAAAAGAACTTTTGGTATCTTCCAAGAAACTCCTTTTTTAGGTGAGAAAATTTCCGGCCTGGTATACTGCGGATATTCAATAAAACCTTTCTCTTTTGTAATCCTTTCTTTTAATAATTTTGGTTTTCCTATTACATTAGGAATTAATCTAGATACAGTTTCAATCAAAACTAATGCTGGTAAATCTCCTCCCATTAAGACATAATCTCCTATAGAAATTTCTTCATCAACAATATGCTTGGTTATTCTTTCATCTATTCCCTCATATCTGCCGGAAATTAAAATTAATTTATCTAATTTACTAAAACGTGTAGCCATTTTTTGATTAAACTTTTTTCCTCTAGGACTAAATAAAATTACTCTTGTTTTTCCTTGTTTTTTCTTTTTTAAAGCTTGGACTGCTTTATAAATCGGCTCAACTTTTAAAACCATTCCCCTGCCACCTCCAAAAGCCTTGTCATCAACCGTTTTATGTTTATCTGAAGTAAAATCCCTAAGGTTAAAAGTATTAACTTTTACAATCTTATTTTCTTGAGCTTTTCCGATTAAAGATTGCTTTAAATAAGTTTCGAATATTTCTGGGAACAAAGTTATAATATCAAAAATCATATAATAATAAATGAAAACAGCGCTACTTTTCATAGTAGCACCGCTTTCTCTAGATGTAAACCTTAAATTAAAGGCTTAAATTATCTAAATCAGTGTCTTTTTTCTCTTCTGGAGCTTTCTCTGGTCTAGGTTGTCCACCCTCAGGCTCTTCAATCTTTAAGTTAACACGAGCATGATTCTTAAGACCTACGATTCTAATAAGGTTTCTTATCGCTCTAGCAGTTGAACCAGCTTTTCCGATAATCTGACCCATGTCTTCTTGATTAACTTTTAAGCTAAGTAAAACTCCCATTTCGTCAACTTTTCTTTCAACACTTACATCATCAGGATTATCAACTAAACCTTTGACAATATACTCAAGAAAATCTTTATCGCTAGTTGGTTTTTCCATAATTCTTTAGTAAATCATTAAATAAAATTCATCCGACCTTTATTACGGCGATCCTCTCTTTCTGAAATCTAGAGAATCGGTTTTTCTTCCCTGATTTAATCAGGTTTTTTTATTCTACTCTCTTTTAAAAATATGTCAAGATTTTATTTTTCTTTGACTTCTGGATTTATTTCTTTCACCGAATCTTCTTTTTCGTTTTTTTCTTTAGTCGGTTCCTCGGGGGTTTTTTCTTCTATTACTTTTCCCTCTTCTTTCTTTGCTTTGGGCTCTTTATCAACTTCTTCTGGTTTCACTTCTTTCTTCTCTTTTATTTCTTCTTTAACCTCTTTCACTTCTTCTTCAGATTTTTCCTTCTTTTCTTCTAAATCCTCTTTTGGTTTATCTGCTTCTTTTTTCTCCTTTTCTATTTTTTGCTTTGACTCTTCTGCTTTTTCTTGTTTTGGTTCTTCTTTGGGTTTTTCTTCTTTCTTCTTGGGCTTTCTAAAAACATCTATCTTCTTACCTTGAATAACCTTTTCAGATACCAATAGATTATGAACCCGATCAGATGTTTTTGCTCCCACGCTCAACCAATATTTAATTCTCTCTTTTTTAAGGGCTTTTTCTTTAGTTAAAGGATTAAAAAAACCAAGAATTTCTAAAAAGTTCCCTCCCTTGGGAGCATTTCTTTTATCAGTTATAACAATTCTAAAAAATGGTTGGTTTTTCTTTCCTCTTCTTATAAAACGAATTATTAACATATTTTTATATTACCAATTTTTTATTTCAAGTGCATTCTTAGCCGCTTGTTCCTCTGCTTCTTGTTTTGAAGAGCCAGAACCATTTGCTACTAGTTCTTTTTCTAAAAAAACACCAACAACAAAATTTTTAGCATGATCTGGCCCATGCTCTTCTAAAATTTTATATTCCGGCGTGATCTTCGCTTTTTTTTGAGACATTTCCTGAAAAAAAGATTTAGCATCCTGAGCAAGTCCATTTTCGATAATATAAGGAAGTTTTTTAATCAAGTACTTTTCTATAAAATCTTTTGTAACATCAAAGCCCTGATCAAGATATACTGCTCCTAAAAATGCTTCACAGGCATTAGCCAATATAGATTGTCTAGCTTTCCCATTGTCTTTTGACTCTCCTTTACTTAATAATATATAGTCATTAAAATCAAGTCCTTGGGCTAGTTCGGACAGTGTATTAGAATTAACCAAGGATGCTCTCCAGTTTGTAAGCTTCCCTTCCTGTTCTTTATAATTCTTATAAAGAAATTCGGTAACTATTAATTCTAAAATTGCGTCTCCTAAAAATTCAAGTCGTTCATTGTTTTCTAAATTAATTCTTGGATTCTCATTCAGATAAGAACGATGACAAAATGCTTGTTTTAAAAGCCCTTTATTCTTAAAATTAATATCTAACTTTTTCTCTAGTTTTGAGAAATCTTTCATATTTTTTATTGTTCTTTTTTCATTTCTTTAAAAACTGTGCCCAACACTCCGTTAATAAATTTACTAGAATTTTCTCCTCCAAAATTCTTAGCTAATTCAATAGCTTCATTTATAGCTACTTTTGGCGGTACTTCCTCTTTATTTGCATACAAAAGTTCAAAAAGTCCTATTCTTAAAATATTTCTATCAATAATACTTATCTGCTCAATTGGTCTTTCGGGAGCGGAAACACTAATGAGTTTATCAATCTTAGAAAGGTTTTTTAATATACCTTTTTTTAAATTTTCAATAAAACTCAAATTTTCAAGATCCGGACCAAACTTTTCAATATTTCTTTTTAATATTGGAGTTAAGTCTTCTTTTCCCTTATTATGAAAATCCCATTCATAAATAGATTGTAAAACAATTGAACGAGAAAGATGTCTTGATGCCATATTTTTAAAACTTCTTTTTTGAAAGTTGATCTAATGTTAATGGCTTTTTGACATTCTTTTCCTCCTTCTCTTTAGCTTTAATTTCCTTTTCTCTTATTTTCCTTTCTTTTTTCTCCAATTTTGCCAAAACATTAATTACTTCCTCCCCTTTATAATAACCACAATTAGGACAAATCGTATGAGGTAATTTTAATTTTCCGCAATGAGAACAAGCTACTAATTTTTTAGCTTTCAAAAAAATATGCATCCTTTTTTGGTCTCTAGCAGATTTAGTTGTATGTTTCTTTGGTACAGCCATATAAAACAATTTATCATATAAAGTTAAACTTTACAATAGTTTTATTATTAATTGATTAAAAGATTTTGATAATTTTAATTATAGGAGTATAATATAATAATAATTTTAAGGAAATTATATATATGAGTAATGGAGATATTTTATCAAAGGAACAAATAGAGCAAGAAATTTTAAGTTCAAGGGCACAATCAAGATCAGCTAATTTTAGGGGTAAAATTCTTTCTGGTTTATTTTTTCAAGAAAGAAAATTTGAAACTGGGCTAGACTTTGAAGGAGCCGTAATTTTGGGTCCTATTTATTTACAAAATGCTGAAATAAACGGAACCTTAAATTTTAATAAAACAATTATAAAAGGAGCATTTTATCTTGGTTCAGCTGAGATAAAAGGTGATTTAAACCTTGAACAGGCAGATATTAAAGGAGTAGTAAATTTAGTAGGAATAAAAATAGATGGTAATTTAAATTTTAATCAACTAAATGTAAGTGGGTTTTTAAGTTTAGCAAAAGCAGAAATAAAAGGTAACTTAAATATTCAAAAAATAAAATTAAATGATTCTTATAATACTGGGCTAATTATTAAAGGAGATGTATATTTAAGAGATGCTGCTATAAATGGGTATTTAGATATGGAAAATAGTATGATTGAGGGTTCTTTGGATTTATTAAATACTTTTATTGGAGGAAATGTAAATTTAAAAAAAGTTTTGATTAAAGATTCTTTAGTTTTAAAGCGGTCAAATATTCAGGGCGAATTAATTACAGAAGATATAAAATACGAACATATTATTAGATAATATTTATGAAATTTACTCATCTCCATGTCCATAGTCATTATTCTTTACTTGATGGTCTAACAAAAATTGACGATCTTTTAGATTACGTCAAAAAATTAGG
>CAZOJF010000022.1:6062-8288 GCA_964580085.1 uncultured Candidatus Saccharibacteria bacterium
TACTTGATGGTCTAACAAAAATTGACGATCTTTTAGATTACGTCAAAAAATTAGGCATGGATTCTGTTGCTCTAACTGACCATGGAGTTTTATATGGAGCAGTTGAGTTTTATAAAAAAGCAAAAAAAGCTGATATTAAACCAATTATCGGTTGTGAAATGTATATGGCTTATGAAAAAATGAGCCAAAAAAGACCAAACATTGATGGTAAAAGATATCATTTAGTTCTTTTAGTAAAAAATGAACAAGGATACAAAAATTTAGTGAAATTAGTTACCAATGCTCATTTAAAAGGATTTTATTATAAACCTAGGATTGATGATGAATTATTAGCTAAACATAGTTCTGGATTAATTGCTCTTACGGCTTGTATCCAGGGGAGAATTCCCCAATTAATTCTGGCTAATAAAACAAAACAAGCTGAAGATTATATTTTAAAATATAAAAAGATTTTTGGAAAAGGAAACTTTTATTTAGAAATCCAAGATCATCCGAATTCTAAAAAACAAAAAAAAGTAAATGAAGCTTTAATCAAGTTTTCCAAGCAGCTAAATGTTCCTTTGGTGGCTACAAATGATTCTCATTATTTAAAACCAGAAGATGCTAAAGCCCAAGATATTTTAATGCTAATAAATACTGGGGCAAAGCCTGACGATCCGGAAAGGCTAACAATGGAAAGTGATGATTTTTCTTTGCGGACTCCAAAACAAATGTTTGAATCTTTTAAGCATGTACCGGAAGCCTTAAAAAACACTCAGAAAATAAAAGATCTTTGCAACTTTGATCTTAAATTAGGAAAAACAAAACTTCCTTATTTTGAAACTCCATCAAAAGAAACTCCAGATGTATATCTTGAAAAATTATGTAAGGAAAAAATTACTGATAAATATCCCCTATTTTCTAAAAAAGATGCTTCCAAAAGATTAGAATATGAACTTTCTGTTATCAAGGAAATGGGCTTTGCTTCTTACTTTCTTATTGTTCATGATTTTGTCCGATGGGCAAAAGAAAATAGAATTGTAGTTGGTCCAGGCAGAGGTTCAGCTGGGGGGTCAATTGTTTCTTATTTTTTGAATATAACAACTATAGATCCATTGAAACATGATCTTTTGTTTGAAAGATTTTTAAATCCTGCTCGTATTTCTATGCCCGATATTGATCTTGATTTTGCAGATAGAAGAAGAGATGAAGTTATAAATTATGTAGCTGAAAAATATGGAAGGAATAGAGTGGCTCAAATAATTACATTTGGAACAATGGCTGCTAGGGCTGTTATTAGAGATGTAGGAAGAGCCACTGGAGTAGAATATAATTATTGCGATAAATTAGCCAAAATGATTCCCTTTGGTTCTAATTTGAAAGAATCTTTGGAAAAAGTTGCTGAATTTAGACAATTATACAAAACAGATCAAACAGCAACAAAACTAATCGATTTTGCTCTAAAATTAGAAGGATGCGCCAGACACGTATCAACTCATGCTTGTGGAGTAGTTATTTCAGAAAGTCCTCTTGACGAAATTGTTCCCTTACAACATCCAACTCAAAATGACCATACAATTGTTACTCAATATGAAATGCATTCCATCGAGGATTTAGGATTATTAAAAGTGGATCTCTTAGGGTTAAAGAATTTGACTATTATTGAAGACACTCTTGCCCGAATTTATATGGTCCAAAATAAAAAAATAGATATTGAACAATTACCCTTAGATGATAAAAAAACTTATAAACTTTTAAGAAATTCTGAAACAACTGGCGTCTTTCAATTAGAAAGTGATGGGATGAAAAGATATTTAAAAGAATTAAAACCCAGCATTTTTGAAGACATAGTTGCCATGGTCGCACTTTATAGACCCGGACCAATGCAATTTATTCCAGAATATATTGGAAGAAAAAATAAAAGGAGAAAAACAGAATATTTACATCCAAAGTTAAAACCAATTTTACAAAATACATATGGAATTTGTATTTTTCAGGAACAACTAATGCAAATCGCAAGAGTTATTGCTGGATTTTCTTTATCTGAGGCAGATATTCTGAGAAAAGCAATAGGTAAAAAAATAGAAAAACTATTATTAGCCCAAAAAGAAAAATTTATTGAAGGAACTATTAAAAATAAAATAAAGAAAGAAATTGCCGAAAAAATTTGGAATTGGATTTTGCCATTTGCTCGTTATGGATTTAATCGAGCTCATGCAACAGCTTATGCAAAAATTGCTTATCAAA
>CAZOJF010000023.1:0-8094 GCA_964580085.1 uncultured Candidatus Saccharibacteria bacterium
GATGGTTAAAGCTGGAGCTGATATAGTAGGCACTAGCTCAGGAGTAAAAATAATGCAACAAAAGAAAAAGTAAATAAAATATAAATTTGAAAATGGGTTATTATCCTACAATTGGTCTAGAAGTACATGCCGAATTGAAAACAAAGTCAAAAATGTTTTGTTCTTGTAAAAACGATCCGAATGAAAAAACACCAAATATAAATATTTGTCCTATTTGCATGGGGCATCCAGGAACACTTCCCATAGTAAACCTAGAAGCAGTAAGAAAAGTTGTTAAAACCGGAATGGTTTTAAATTGTAAGATTAATGAACATAGTTATTTTGAAAGAAAGAATTATTTTTATCCTGATCTTCCTAAGGGGTACCAAATCACTCAATATGCAGTTCCTTTAGCCCAAAATGGTTATTTAACAACGCCAATTGGCAATAAAAAGATTAGAATTGAGCAAATTCATCTTGAAGAAGATACGGCCAGATTAATACATGACAAAAATAAAGAATCTTCGCTAGTAGATTTTAATAGAGCAGGTATCCCGTTAATGGAATTAGTAACCGAACCAGATATTCATTCTGCTAAAGATGTTCATGAATTTGTTAAAGAACTACAGTTACTTCTAAGATATCTTGATGTTTCCGATGTTAATATGGAAAAAGGTGAAATGAGGTGTGAAGTTAATATATCCTTAAGTAAAGACCCAAATAAAATGGGCACGAAAGTGGAGATAAAAAACCTAAATTCCTTAAAGGCAGTTACCAAGGGGATTGAATATGAGGTTGAGAGACAAACCCAAATTTTAAAAAATAATGGCAAAATAGTTCAAGAAACAAGAGGCTGGAATGACCAAAAACAAATTACTATTTCTCAAAGAAAAAAAGAAGAAGCTCATGATTATCGTTATTTCCCAGAGCCTGATATCCCGGCTTTAAATTTAGACGAAGAGTTTTTAAGTAAAATTAAAAATGGAATTTCAGAGTTGCCTCAGAGCAAAAGAAAAAGATTTCAAAAAGAATACGGGATAGATGAAAAAAGCATCAATATCTTTATTTCTAACAAAGATTTGGGAGACTATTTTGAAAAAGTAAATTCAGAACTAAAAGTTTGGGTAAAAGAGAAAAAAGATAAACTTAAAATTACAGATGAAGAGTCTAAAAAACTTACGAAGTTATCTTCAAACTATATTATTACTGATCTACAATCATTATTAAAAGGAAGTCCTTTTCAGGAAGATAAGTTTTCAATTACTCCTGAAAATTTTGCAGAATTTATTAGTATGATTTATACTTCTGAAATCTCCAGTAAAATAGCTAAAATTTTACTTAAAGAGATGTTTAAAAAAGGAAAAGATCCTTCCCAAATTATACAAGACAAGAATCTTAAATTGATAAACAATAAAGAAGAGATTGAAAATATTATTAAGGAGGTTTTGAATGAAAATCCTAAGCCAAAAGAGGATTATAAAAAGGGCAATGAAAATGCATTGCAATTTTTAATTGGTCAGGTTATGGCTAAAACAAAAGGGAAAGCAGAACCAGAAAAAGTTGCGGAAATCTTTAAAAAAATATTATCTTAAATATGGAAAAATTAGTTCAAAAAGCAGTCTTTGGGGAAAAGGATAAAGAAAAAAAGAAGGCAATAATAAAAATTATAAAGATAGCTAATAAAAAAGGTATATGGTTAGAATCTATTCAAAGATTGTATGAAGAAATAGCACAGGGAAATTGTAAAGGATTTACAGTTCCGGCAATAAATATTAGGACATTGACGTTTGATTTTGCAAAAGCAGTCTTCAGGGCCGCTCGCCAAGAAGATGTAGGGGCTTTTATTTTTGAAATAGCAAAATCAGAAATAGATTATACATCGCAATCATTAGAAGAATATATTGCTGTTATCCTAGCTGCTGGGATTGAAGAAAGATTTAAAGGACCTATCTTTTTTCAAGGTGACCATTTTAAAATTGATCCCCAGAAATATTTTTCTAAAGATAAGAAAGAAGAGTTAGAAAATCTAAAAGATTTAGTCGAAAAGGCGATAAAAACAGGTTTTTATAACATAGATATTGATTGTTCTTCTTTAAAAGATATAAAAGAAAATGCTTATTTAACTTCAGAATTCACTTATTTTATTAGAAAAATGCAACCAGAAAAAATAATTGTTTCTATTGGAGGAGAGGTTGGAGAAATAGGGGACAAGGATACTAGCGTTGAGGAATTAAAAATGTTTATGGACGAATATCAGAAAAATCTTTCTAGATATGGGGGATTAAAAGGTATATCAAAAATAGCTGTTCAGGCTCGTACGGCTCATGGTGGTATTGTGCTAGCCTCAGGAGAGTTAAAGGAAATAAAAGAGGATTTTCCAATACTTAAAAAACTATCTAGAAAAGCAAGAGAATATAAAACAGCGGGAATTGTGCAACATGGTGCTTCTACGTTATCAAAAAAACATTTTGCTCATTTTCCAGAAAGTGAAGTTTGTGAAATCCATTTAGCTACAAACTTTCAAAATATAATTTACGAAAGTTCTTATTTTCCTAAACATTTAAAAAAAGTGATATATAATTGGATAAAAAAAGAATTTATCAAAGAAAAAAAAGAAACCGATACGGAAATTCAGTTTATATATAGATTTAGAAAAAAAGCATTTGGTCCTTTTAAAAAAGCAATCTGGGATATCCCTAAAGAAAATAGAAATAGAATTTCGGAACAACTAGAAAAAGAATTTGTTTTCTTATTCAAAGCCTTAAAGGTTTGTCAAACCAAAAAACTAGTAAAAGAAATTTATTCTAAAAAATCTCCTAATAAGTTTTTTGCTTTTTCGTAACTTGTTATCCATTTAATATTTTTATCTTTTTTAAACCAAGTCATTTGTTGCTTGGCAAAATGTTCAATATCTTTTTGAAGCGAATAGATCATTTTAGAACGATCTATTTTTTTTTGTAAATATAATGCTATCCATTTATATTCTAAACCAAAACTTTCTAATCTTTTCCAACTAACTTTTTGCTTTCTTAATCTTTTTATTTCTGGTATCATCCCTTGTTTTAATCTTATATCTAGTCTTTTCCCAATTAATTTTTTAATCTCTTGTTTCGATTTCTTAATACCTATTATTAGAGAATCAAATTTAACCTCTTTTTTTAATATGGGAACTTTGCCTAATTTTTTAGCAATTTCAATTGCTCTTACTAATCTTCTTTTATTCTTTTTGTCTATATTCTTAAACCTTTTGATATCTAGTTTTTTTAAAATTTCAGAAAGTTCCTCACATGATTTCTTTTCTAATTTTTTTCTCAGATTCCAATCAGGGCTTAATTTTGGGAAGCCCCATGCTTTAAGCACAGAGTAAATATAAAAAGGGGAGCCCCCAACCAAAAAAGGTATTTTATTTTTCTTAGATATTTTATCTATATTTTTTAAGGCTAATTTTTGGTATTGAGCCACAGAGAATCTTCTGTTTGGAGAAGCCACATCTAAAAGGTAATGGGGAATTCCTTGCATTTCTTTTTTTGTTATTTTTCCTGTTCCAATATCCATTCCCTTATATATTTGTCTTGAATCAGCAGAAATAATCTCTCCATTAAATTTTTTAGCTAATTTTATGGAAAGATCTGTTTTACCTGATGCCGTAGGACCCAATATTACAATTAATTTTTTTAATTTTTTATCTTTCATTTTCTTTAAAACCCATTAATCCCCAAGGAGTAGAGCCCTTAATTTTTACATTAACAAATTTTCCTAATAATCTTTTATTTCCTTTTATTTTAACAGTTTTATAATCAAAGGATTTTGCAAGTAAAAATCCATTTTTCCATTCAGTTGGTAAAATATTTAAAGTTTTCCCTATATATTTTTTGTTCTTTTTTATGAGTATTTTTTTTAAGATTTTGTTTATTTTTTTTTCTCTTTCTTTTTTTTCTTTTTCACTAACATTATCTTTCATTTCTATTGCCTTTGTTCCTGGTCTTGAAGAATATTTATTAATATAAATCATATCAAATTCAATTTGTTTTAATAACTTAATAGTATCATTAAATTGTTTTTTTGTTTCCCCTGGAAATCCAACAATTATATCGGTGGAAAGAATTATATCAGGAATCTTTTTTTTAATTTTTTTAATGATTTCTTTATATTTTTCAATAGTATATTTTCTATTCATCTTTTTTAGAATTTCATTATTTCCAGATTGAACGGGTAGATTTAGATAAGGAGTAATTTTTTTACAACTTGCCATAACATTAATTAACTCATCTGAAAAATCTTTAGGGTTTGAAGAAGTGAATCTAATCCAAAAATTTCCAGGAATATTATTAATTAACATTAATAATTTTGGAAAATTTATTATTTTTTTATTCTTAAGCTCTTCTTTATAACTATTAACATTCTGTCCTAAAAGCCATATTTCTTTATACTCGTTTTTGATTAAATCTTTAACTTCTTGAATAATGTCTTTAGTTTTTCTGTTAACAAGACTTCCTCGGACATAGGGGACTACACAATATGTACAAAAATTATTGCATCCATTTGAAATAGGAACATAGGCTATCTTAGGTAAAGAATATTTTGGTTTTATATCGAGATAAGACTTAGTATTTAATTTTTTATATTTATTATTTATTATTTTAAACCAATCTGCTAGGTCTTTTATGTCTAAAATAAAATCAAAGAAATCTTTAAATTTTCTTTGATCTCTTTTTAAAATGCATCCAGTTAAAATAGTTTTTACCTTATTAGGTTTTAGTTTATTAAATTTTTGTTTAATACCATATACTCTATCAACAGCTGACTGTCTTATTGAGCACATGTTTACCACAATTAAATCTGCGTTATCCATTCTTGAAGTTTTTTTATATTTATTATTTTTTAAAAAACCAGCTATTCTTTCACTGTCTGAATAGTTCATTTGGCATCCAAATGTAATTATAAAATATTTATTTGTTTTTATCATATAAAAGAAAAGTACCTTGGGTTTTTTAATTTATTAAAAATCAATTTTCCCCAAGGTACCTTGTTCTTTTGCTGAAATTCATTTTTTTATTCCCCACCAAATATTCTCGTGGGGGTATTTTTCTTTTATACCTTTCAGGAAACTTCTAAAAGTTCCCTTAAAACATAAAATGTTATTTTGCATTTCTTTTTCTTGGATTTTCCTAGAAAGACCTAACCTGTCTTCCAATTTGTATATTGGTATTCCAGACAGGAAAACATTCAAAAACTGAAAATATTCTTTTCTTATTTTTCCTATCTTATTTTTGTATCTAAAGATATTTTTTTTAGAGAATATTTTCGGGTTTATTCCTTCTTCTTCTGATATTTTATTTATTTCAGACAAGATATTTTCTCTCATCAAGTTAATCATTAGGTACACCTCCTTTGATTTCAGCAAAAGAATTAAAAGAACTATTTTTTATTATCCATCCTGACTTTAATACTTTTTATGAATTTTGTCAAGGAAATTGTTTCAATTTTCTTTTTACCTCTTTGTCTAACAGAAACTTTTTTTGTCTTTATTTCTTTGTCTCCCACAACTAATAAATAAGGAATCTTTTGAATTTCTCCTTGTCTTATTTTTTTGGAAACTGTTTCGGATTCAGTTTTAGTTTCTACTCTAAACCTTTGTTCTTTTAATTTTGTAGAAATATCTTTAGCATATTTTACATGAGAAGAATTTATAGGAATTATCCATATCTGGACAGGGGAGAGCCATAAAGGAAAAGCACCTGCATAATGTTCTATTAATACGCCTATAAATCTTTCTAAAGATCCCAATAATGCTCTATGGATCATAAAAGGAGTATGTTTTTTACCGTCAGCTCCATAGTATTCCATATTAAATCTAGAAGGCAGATTAAAATCAAACTGAATAGTTGATAACTGCCAAGGTCTTCCCAATGAATCTTTTACTTTGATATCAATTTTAGGTCCATAAAAGACTGCTCCTCCAACATCATATACAAAGTCTTTATAACCAATTTCTTTTAAAACATTTTTTAACTCTGTTTCGGCTTTTTTCCATTCCGAATCCTTTCCAATAAATTTACTTTTATTCTTTGGATCACGGACACTTAAATTCATTTCAAGTTCTTTAAATCCGAAAGTATTGAAAATATATAATGTTAGTTTTAAAGCAGAAAGTAATTCTTTATGTAATTGTTCGGGCGTACAAATTATATGGGCATCATCTTGAGTAAAGCCTCTTACCCGAGTTAATCCGTGAAGCGTACCTGATTTTTCATATCTGTAAACAGTCCCCATTTCTGTCCAACGGATTGGTAATTCCTTGTAACTTCTTCTTTTGTTTTTGTACATTTGGACATGCAAAGGGCAATTCATTGGTTTTAACATATATTCTTCGCCTTCGATCCCAAAGGAGTTATATAAACTTTCTTTATAAAAATCAAGATGACCAGAATGAGCCCATAATTTAGTGGAGGCAATATGGGGGGTAGATACTGGTTCATACCCTCTTTCTAAATAAGTATTAAAAGCAAAGTCCATTACCAATTTTCTGAGCCAGGCTCCCTTGGGAAGCCACAATGGTAGGCCTTGTCCTACTTCTTTATCAAACATAAATAATTCAAGTTTTTGCCCTAAAACCCTATGGTCTCTTTTTTCGGCTTCTTCCTGATTTTTTAAATATTGTTCTAATTCTTTTTTTGTTTCAAAGGCTAATCCGTAAATTCTAGTAAGCATTTTATTTTTTTCGTCTCCTTTCCAATATGCTCCAGCTGTTCTTGTGAGCTTAAAGGTATCAGGGTTTATTTCTTTAGTTGATTTAACATGAGGGCCCTTGCATAGGTCTATAAAATCTCCAACTTGATAAATCGAAACAATTTTACCTGGCAATCCCTTGATTAATTCTAATTTATAAGTTTGATTTTTAAATAAGTTTTTTGCTTCAGATTTTGAGATATTTTTTTTCTTAAAAATTAAATTTTGTTTGATTAATTTTTTCATCCTTTTCTCAATTTTTTGTATTTTGCTTTCTGATATAGGAGTAGGAAAGTCAAAGTCGTAATAAAAGCCATTTTCAATTTCAGGACCAATACCAAATTTAACTTTTGGATAAAGTTCTTTAATTGCATAAGCCATTATATGGGCTAAAGAGTGTCTTATTTTACTTATTTGCATATTTTTTTATTTTTCTATTATTTCTTCAATATCTTCGCAAATTATTTTTTTTGTATTATTCCAAGTATCAAGTCTTCCCATAATAAAAACTATTTTATTCTCTTGAAAAGCAGTTGGATTTTTTTCAATGGCAGAAGAGAAAACAATTACCTCAATTTTATCAGTTAAATCTTCTAATTTTACAAAAAGCATTGGCTTGCCCTTTTTGGTTAGAATCTTTTTGACAGATAAAATTACTCCTCCGACCCTTATTGTATATGGGAAACTCCCAGTTTTCAAGTCTTTTATTGATATTGTTTTTTTATTTAGGATATTCTTAAAACCTTCTAATGGATGAGACGAAACATAAAGACCTAAAAGTTCTTTCTCCCATAATAATTTTTGAGACATAGCTAGAGGTTTTTCGTCTTTCAATTTGAATGAAGGGGTTGAATCAGTTGCACTATGATGAAATAAACTTTTTTGGCCATTTGTTTTAACCCTTCTAATCTCTCGATTAAAATTTAGAATTTCTTCCATATTTGAAAGCAATTTATTTCTTTCTTCAAAATTATCAAACGCTCCCGTCTTAATTAAACTTTCCAATGATCTTTTATTTAAATCTTTGGAGTCTATCCGGGAGATAAAATCAGTAATTGATTTAAACTTTCCGGCATTTTTTCGCTCTTTAATTATTACCTCAACGATATTAGAGCCAACGTTTTTAATAGCCAATAAACCAAATCTTATTTTTTGTTCATTAGGTACAACAGAGAAATTTCTAAAACTTTCATTAATATCAGGAGGAAGCACATCTATCTTCATATTTTTACATTCTTCTATTAAATAGGCTATTCTTTCTAAATCTGTTTTCTCAGATGTTAATAAGGCAGACATAAATTCAACTGGAAAGTGAGCCTTTAAATAGGCTGTTTGATAAGCAATTTTTGCATAAGCTGTTGCATGAGCTCGATTAAATCCATAACG
>CAZOJF010000024.1:0-7915 GCA_964580085.1 uncultured Candidatus Saccharibacteria bacterium
GAAGGAATCGGACCTTCACTCTTCCGCTTATAAGGCGGGTGCTTTACCATTAAGCTACGTGCCCGATATTACTTTTTTGATCTGTTCTTCTTAATCTTCTTTCTTTTTAATAAATCCTCAAATTCTTCTTTTTCGATCGTTTCTTTTTTAATTAATTCATCTGCTATTCTTTTTAACATTTTCTTTCCCTTTTTCAAGAACCTTATTGTCTTATTTTCAGATTCTCTTATAAATCTTTCAGTTTCCTTATCAATTTCAGATGCTATTTTTTCAGAATAATTTCTTGTTATTTCTTCTTCATAACCTAGAAAAGGCGAACTTTGTCTTATCCCGAAAGAGATAGGACCTAATTTTGACATTCCGTATTTTGTTACTAATGCTCTAGCTAATGAACTTGCTTTTTCTAAATCATTTGAAGCTCCTGTTGAAAGTTCTTTAAATATTAATCTTTCTGCACAATACCCTCCTAATAATACAGAAATTTCAGCTAAAAATTCGGATTTAGTTTTTATCCTTTTTTCTTCTTTTGAAACAGATAAAGTATAACCAGCTGCCATACCTCTAGAAACAATGGAAATTTTTCTAACTTTTTCTGCTTCCGGAATTAAAGTAGCAATTAAGGCATGTCCAGCCTCATGAAATGCCGAAATCTTTTTTTCCTTTTTAGATAAAAGATGACTTCTTCTTTCTGGTCCTAATAAAACTTTTTCTATTGATTCTAAAAATTCTTCTTGATAAATATTCTTTTTATTTCTACGAGCAGCTAAAATTGCTGCTTCGTTAACTAAATTTGCCAAATCTGCTCCAGAAAATCCCGGAGTACGTTCAGCAGTTTCTTTTAATCTAACGTTTGATGCTAACGGTTTGTCTTTACAATGAATTTTTAATATTGATTCTCTTCCTTTAATGTCTGGTAAATCTAATATAATTCTTCTATCAAACCGACCAGGCCTTAGGAGAGCAGAATCAAGACTTTCCGGTTTATTTGTAGCACCTATAACTATTACTCCAGTATCTCTTTGGAATCCGTCCATCTCAGCTAAGATCTGGTTTAATGTTTGTTCTCTTTCTTCATGTCCACCTCCAACTCCAGGCATTCTCATCTTGCCAATAGCATCTAGTTCATCAATAAAAATAATTGAAGGTTGATGTTTCTTTGCTGTTTCAAACAAATTTCTTACTCTTGAGCTTCCTACTCCTACAAATAATTCTACAAAAGCAGAACCAACCATTGAAAAGAAAGGGACACCACTTTCGTTGGCAACGGCTCGGGCTAATAATGTTTTCCCAGTTCCAGGAGCACCTATTAATAATGCTCCTCTTGGGATACGAGCTCCCATTTTCCAAAACTTTTTTGGGGTTTTTAAAAAATCAACAATTTCTTTTATTTCTTCTTTCGCTTCTTTCAATCCGGCAACATCTTTAAAACTAACTTTCTCTCCTTGAGCTTTTCCATTACCGAAAAGTTTAGCCGGAGATTTTAGAAATCCAAATGTTTGATTTGCTCCTGTTTTGGCTTGTTTAGACATTGTCCAAAAAAACAATCCAAAGATTAAAAGAGGCAAAATGAATAAAACGGGCATTAACCAGTCCCAAACACTTACTTTTTCTTTTTCTATGTTGATATTTAATTTTCTTATCTTTTCCTGAGAAACGCCATAATTTGTTAAGGATTGGGTTAAAGAAGAATCAGCTTCTTTCCTGGAAACTGCTTTTTCTCCATTTTCATATAAAACTAAAAGATCATTTTCAGAAATAGAGATTTCTTTTATAGCTTTATCACTATTAATCTCTTGTGCGACTTGGCTGAGAGTAATTTCTTTCTCTTGTTTCAGAGTTCCTGGATTGAATAAAGTAAAAATAGAAGAGATTAATAGAAAAATTAAAATTATAAAGAAAAATTTTTGTATTGCTTTTTTTGCCATATATTAGTTTTTCTAAATGAATTAAGAAGGAAACAATAAATCTTTTACCTTCTCAATATTATATTTTTAATGATAAGTAAATTCTATCGTTATTTATCTCAATAATTTTTGCCTTAACTTTCTGATCAATCTTTAAGTTTTCAGGTAAATTTTTGTTTATATCTTCAGGAATTTCTGATGAATGGATCAACCCCTCTAACCCATCTTCTCCAAATTTTATAAAAACTCCAAAATTTGTTATTCCTGTAATTTTACCTTCAACTATATCACTAACTTTATATTTCTTTAGACTTTCTTTAATTTGTTCAAGTAAACATGCTTTTTCAGAGAGAATTATTTTTTCTTCTGATTGATCCAAGGCAAATAATTTTACTTTTAATTTTTGGCCCACAAATTTCTGAAGTTCTTTTATTATTTTAAAAGACTCACCTCCTTCAACTCTCGGATAATGTTCAGGAGATAATTGGGAAGTAGGGAGAAAGGCAGAAACACCCATTATTTGTGCTAATAACCCTCCTTTGTTTGCTCCGGAAATTTTTATTTCAAAAGCTTCTTCCTCTCCTTTTTTTCTTTTTAATTCGTCCCAACTAAGTTCTTTTGAGGCATCTTTTGGAGATAATTCACGATAGCCGTCTTCGTTTTCTATATTGGTTATTTTAGCTAATATTTTTTCTCCAACTTTTAAACTTTTTAAAATATCTTTGGATTCATAAAGAGCTCGGCCATAAATAATGCCGATTCCTTTAAAACCGAGATCTAAAAATAAAGTATTAGACTCAGAGGCAATAATTTCCCCTTCTACAATATCTCCAATCTTCGGAGGACAAATTATTTCTTGTTTATCTTTCTTTAAAATTTTTACAGACATATATGCTAATATACATAAAAATTGGTCTAATTGCAAGAGCAGGCAGGCTATGGTAAAATAAATATATAGTAAATTTGTAATTATTTATATGAATATTATTTGGCACGGACAATCTTTTTTTGAGATAAGCACAAAGGATATTAATAACAAAGAATTGAAAATTGTGATTGATCCCTTTGATAAAAATATAGGCCTTAAACTCCCGAAGGTAGAAGCACAAATTTTACTTATAACTCATAATCATTCCGACCATTCTAATAAAAAAGCAATAGGCGGTAATCCTTTCTTGATTGAAGGTCCAGGCGAATATGAGACAAAGGGCATTTATATAAAAGGAGTTTTAGGATTTCACGATAATTCTCAGGGGGAGGAAAGAGGAAAAGTTGTTTTTTATATAATAGAAGTGGAGAATATGAAAATTTGTCATTTATCAGATATCGGACAAAGAGAATTAACATCTGAACAAATTGAGCAGATAGGGGATGTTGATATTTTAATGATACCTGTGGGTGGAGTTTATACCCTTGATGCTAAACAAGCGTCAAGTATTATCTCCCAGATTGAACCTAAAATGGTTATTCCTATGCATTATCAAGTTCCTAAATTGAATCTCAAACTTAATTCTTTAGATCAATTTTTAAAAGAGATTGGTTCCCCAAATATTGAGCCACAGAGAAAATTTAAAGTAAAAATGTCTGATATCCCAAAAGAAATAATGCAAACAATAGTTTTTGAAGTTTATTAAAATGACTCTTCTAAAAAAAATTCAGACATCGAATTTGCTTTATAGGAAATTTATTTTTTGGATTATAATAATTATTTTAATAATAATATCAGGTATTTTATTTTTTAAAAATTCCGAGAATACGCTACAAGATATTAAAAAACAAAATGTTTTTAATAATCCAAAAGTATTAAACTTTAAGCAGAATATAAAAGAACTTTGGCCAGAAGAGATAGAACAAAGAGTAAAAAAAGAGTTTGGCAATTTTAAAGAAATGTTGAATACAATAAATCAAGCCATAAAAGAAGGACAAAAAAAATAAAATTATGTCTAAAGATATTAAAAAACAAGAAAATGAAATAGGGCATGTAAAACCCAGAGAAATTACAGAGGAAATGCAAGAAGATTATCTAGACTATGCTATGTCTGTTATTATCTCGCGTGCTTTGCCTGATGTTAGAGATGGTCTAAAACCAGTGCACAGAAGGATTTTATATACAATGTATGAAGACGGACTTCGGCATGATGCAAAATTTAGAAAGTCGGCAACTGTTGTCGGGGCTACCTTAGGTAAATATCACCCTCATGGCGATGTTGCTCTTTATGGATCATTAGTCAGAATGGCTCAGGATTTTTCTTTGCGATATCCCTTGATTAAAGGTCAAGGGAATTTCGGTTGTTTTTCGAAAGATACAAAAGTTAGACTAACGGATGGTAGAAACTTAAATTTTGGGGAACTAATAAAAGAACAAAAAAAAGGAAAAAGACATTGGACATTTTCTTTCAACACGCAATCTAAAAAAGTTGAAATTGCAGAAATAAAAAAACCGAGGCTGACAAAAAGAAATGAAAAATTGATAGAGATTACTTTAGACAATAAAGAAAAAATAAAATGCACATTGGATCATAGATTTATGATTAGAAATGGCACTTATAAGAAAGCACAAGAACTAAAACCAAATGATTCTTTAATGCCATTATATATAAAAATTCATAATGGCAAAAAAGATAAGAATTTAAAAGGGTATAAACAAATTTTACAGCCGGTAGGAGGCAAGTTAGAATTTATTCATCATTTGTCTGACAGGTGGAACATAGATAATAAAATTTATAAAAAAAGTAAAGGTAGAATCAGACATCACAAAGATTTTGATAAACTAAATAATGATCCAAATAATATTATAAGAATTCAATGGCAAGATCATTGGAATCTCCATAAGGAAATTGCTTCTGAAAGACATAAAAATGATTCAGAATATGTCAAAAAAATTGCAGAAGGTAGAAAAAAATATTGGTCTAAAGAAGAAAATAGAGAGCTACAATCTCAAAGAATGGCAGAAAGAAATAGAATAATGTGGCAAAATCCAAAATACAGGGAGAGATGGATAGAAGCAAGAAAAAAAATGTGGAGAAATCCAGAATACAAGGAATTTATGAGGCAGGTTTCAAGCAGAAACCTCAAAAAACTATGGAAAAGAAAAGACTTTCAACAGTTATTGAGTAAATTGAAATCAGAAGAACTAAAAAAAAGATGGCAGAATGAAAATTATAAAGAATTTTGGAGAAAAAAAACTCAAGAAATTTCTTTAAAGATTTGGGCAAATCCTGAACATAGAGAATACATTTCAAAATTAATGAAACGAAGGTTTCATGATCCTGAATTAAGACAACAAGTAAGCAAAAGATCAAAAAAACTTTGGCAAGATCCTAAATATAGAGCAAAATATCCAAAAAACCATTTTTCTAAAATGGCGGAAAAATTATGGGAAGACCCAAATTTTAGAATAGCTCAAAGGGAGAAAGCTATTAAGCAATGGCAAGACGACAAATTTAGAGAGAAAATTGTTAAAGCAACAATTGCTCGAAACAAACAGCGAATAAAAGAAAATCCAGATTTTATGATAGGTTTAACCGAAAAAGCAAAAGTTGCTCTAAGAAAAAATTGGAAAGATCCTTTATATAAGAAAAGAGTAATTAAAAGCAAAATTTTAGGATACGTTCGATCATTATTACAAGCAAATTCGAAAATTACGTCTAAATTGTATGAAGAGAAAAGAACGAACAATGGTATCCCAAAATTAGAAAATGCCTTAGAATATTTTAGTAGTTTTTCAGATATTGTCCAGAATGCGAAAACTTATAATCATAGAGTTGTTACAACTAAAGTTTTAAAAGAAAAAGAAGATGTTTACGATTTGACTTGTGACCCATCGCATAATTTTCTTTTAAGTGTTGGAGTTTTTGTGCATAACTCTCAAGATGGGGATTCTGCGGCCGCGCAAAGATATACAGAATGTAAACTTTCTTCTATAGGAGAAATTATGCTAGACGATATTGAAAAAGAAACAGTCGGATTTAGGCCTAACTATGATGGTACAAGAAAAGAACCAAAAGTATTACCTTCTCCTTTACCTCAACTTTTATTGAATGGTTCGTTTGGAATTGCTGTTGGTATGGCGACTAGTATTCCTCCGCATAACCTCACTGAAATTTGCGATGCTACAATTTATTTAATTGATCATCCCAAGGCTACGACAGAAGACCTTTTTCAATTTGTAAAAGGTCCTGACTTTCCAACGGGAGGGATAATTTTTGGTAAAAAAGACATTATATCTGCTTATTCTCAAGGCAAGGGCCCAATTTTAATACGAGGAAAAGCTGAAATAGAAGGGCATCAAAAAGGATTTCAAATTATTATTACAGAAATTCCTTATCAAGTAGAAAAATCAGAATTGCTTAAACAGATAGCAAAATTAGTTGAGGATAAAAAAATAGAAGGAGTAAGGGATGCTAGAGATGAATCGGATAAAGAAGGGATGCGCATAGTTCTTGAACTTAAACAAGGAGCATTCCCAAAGAAAATTCTTAATTGTCTTTATAAATGGACATCTCTTCAAAGAACATTTCATTTGAATATGTTAGCTTTGGTTGATGGTATCCAACCCAAAATTCTATCTTTGTCTGAAGTTTTAGAATTGTATTTGAAGCACAAACAAGAGATTGTTGAAAGAAGAATTACTTTTGATTTGGCGAAAGCTAAAGCCAGAGGCCATATTTTAGAAGGGCTTAGTATTGCTCAAAAGAATATTGATAAAGTTATAGCCACTATTAAAAAATCAACAAGTCGAGATGATGCTAGAAAGAACTTAGAAAAGAAATTTAAACTTACTTTAATCCAAGCGAATGCCATTCTAGAGATGAAACTTCAATCACTTGCCAAACTGGAAAGAGAAAAAATTGAAGATGAGCTTAAAGAAATAAAAGCTAAAATAAAAGAATTAATTGCAATACTAAAAAGTGTAAGTAAGATAAAAGCGATTGTGAAAAAAGAGATTGAAGAAATTAGAGAAAAGTATAATGATGTCAGAAGGACAAAAATGTTTTTTGGGAAGCCGGATGAGATAGGAGATGAGGACTTGATTCCAAAAGAAGAAATAATAATTACTCTAACAAAGAGTGGATACATTAAGAGAGTTAAATCAGATATTTATAAGGTTCAGCACAGAGGGGGAAAAGGAATTTTGGGGATGGGAACCAACGAAGAAGATTTTGTGGAACACTTTTGTTTAACAAATACTTTGGATAATTTACTCTTTTTTACTGATTCAGGAAAAGTTTTCCAATCCCAAGCATATGAAATTCCAGAAGCATCAAGAATATCTAAAGGAAGAGGGCTTTTAAACTTTTTAGAACTTTCTCAAGGGGAAAAAGTAATGCAACTTATTAAATACAGTGGAGAAGAGGTAAAACAAGGGATGAAATATCTGGTAATGGTAACTAAAAATGGTATAATTAAGAAAACAAAAGTAGAAGACTTTAAAAATGTACGTAGATCTGGATTGAGGGCTATAAAATTAGGAAAAGAAGACGCATTAAGGGGCGTGATGATTGTAGGTGAGGGAGAAGAAATAATGTTAATAACCAAAGCAGGAAAATCAATTAGATTTAAGCAAAAAGATATCAGGCATATGGGGAGGACAGCATCTGGGGTTAGGGGTATAAGATTAAAAAAAGATGATGGGATAGTTGGGATAGATATAATAAAGAAAGAAGATAAAAAAAATAAATTGAAGAAATATCTTTTAGTCGTGACCGAAAATGGTTATGGAAAAAGAACTAAGATAAAAGAATATAGAATTCAGAAAAGAGGAGGGTCAGGGATTAAAACAGCGAGGATCAATGAAAAGACAGGCCAGATTGTTTATTCTAAAATTGTGGATGAAGAGTTAAAAGATTTAATTGTTATTTCTAAAAAGGGACAAGTTATTCGTATACCGCTTAAATCAATTTCTATAATTGGTCGTTCGTCATCAGGCGTAAGGGTTATGAGAATGTCAAAAACAGATAAAGTAGCTTCTGCTATTTGTCTATAATAAAATTTATGTCTAAATTTGTTGA
>CAZOJF010000025.1:0-7269 GCA_964580085.1 uncultured Candidatus Saccharibacteria bacterium
AATCATCAGGCGGCATTTTCTTATTTATTAAAATATCTTTCAAATTCATCATTAGAAATAGATGAAAAATTAGTTGTTAAGTTACATGGTATTCTAATGAACGGCATTAAAGACGATGCTGGTTTTTATAGGAGACATGGTGTGCGTATTGTTGGAACTTATGTACCAACAGCTAATTATTTAAAGGTGCCCCAATTAATGAAAGAATTAACAAGAGAAATTAATTGTCAGCATAAAGATGCCATAGCGCATGTTGCTAATATTCATAGTTGTTTTGAAAAAATCCATCCTTTTTCTGATGGCAATGGCAGAGTTGGCAGACTAATCATGCAAGCAATGTTATTGAAAAAAAATCTACCTTTGGCCATTATTGAACAGAAACAGAAACGTTTTTATAATAATTATTTAAGAACATCTCAAATGAAAAAGGATTTCTTACCATTAGAAAATTTTATTTGTAATGCAATATTAAAGATTTTTAAAATCTTATGAATCAAATGAAATGTAAGAAAGAAGTTAAATTTGAGAGATTATCCTTGCCCTTGACTTGATTATCCGCGGAAAGGAATTTGCTGTGAATGTATTAAATATCATTGGAAAAGAGGGGGATTGCCAGCTTGCTTTTTCTCCAAAGAAGCTGAAAAAACTTTTAACCGTTCTATTTCAGCTGCCAGAAAAGGCAAGAATGAAATAGCCCTGGGAAATATTTTTGGTTCCAATATATTCAACGGATTTGTAGTTTTAGGCATTCCGGCCTTAATTAAAACCTTAGATGTTCCGCCAACAGTTATCTCAATTGCTATTCCTTTCTTTATTGCAGCCACGCTCTTGTATGTAATCTCGGGTATTACCCGAAAAATCTACAAATGGGAAGGAGCCATGTATTTACTTATTTATATTCTCTTTATTGTTAAGTTGTTTAATTTGTTTTAATTATTTGATGAGCCCAGAACTCGAAAGGTGATTGTTAAAATCATTTAAAAATCCTCCTATCTTTATTTCAAAATAATTAAAGATAAGAGGATTTTAAATTTGACTAATTCGCCTTAGAAGCTCTTCAACCATCATCGCTCTTTTTTTGCTATTGATTATTTTT
Organism: uncultured Candidatus Saccharibacteria bacterium; assembly: GCA_964580085.1. Taxonomy (GTDB): domain Bacteria; phylum Patescibacteriota; class Minisyncoccia; order Minisyncoccales; family CG1-02-41-26; genus CAYUWK01. The sequence goes on from CAZOJF010000025.1 coordinate 1,097, forward strand.
TTATCCTTAACTGTTTTTTCCAAATCCCGATAAAAAATTGGATCGCCAATTCTCAATTCAATCTTTACCTTTCTTAGCAAATAATAATACCATTTTCCTTTGGGCCTTCCATATGGGGAACCACTTGTTTTAATATTTAAAGGGAATATGGGGATTTCTTTGTTTGTTAATTCCTTAATCTGTTTAATAATTGTTATAATCCCTCCGTAAGCTCTTTTATTCTCCGGAATGGTTGTGCCTTCGGGGAAAATAGCAAGATTGTCCCCGTCTTTAATACTTAAAATAGTTTTCTTTATGGTGCTTATCCCGGGATTATTTCGATTGATATAAATCATAAACATACTTGAGAAGGGAACAAATTGGAAAATTATCTTTAAATCATTTTTAGCAAAACATTTTAATCTACTTTCTGAGGAAGAACCAAATGCAACTGGTAGAAACCCTGGATCAAAATAGCTTTTATGACAGGCTGCAACTAAGAAAGGAAGTTTATGTTGTTTTCGCCACAGAATAGGTTTTTCTTGGCCATAGATACGGATTTGAAATAAAAGACGGAAAATAAGGAAAAGTAAATAAGTAGCAGTTCGGTAAAACCCAGCATAAAGAACAGAATTGATGGTTTGTTTAGTCTTCTGGAATATGATTTTTAAAGAACACATTTCTATCACCTCCTAATTAATAAATATACGGCTTAATAAGCTGGATGTCAATCGGGTTTTTAATTTAAGTTATCTTTAGTTATAATAAAAGAAGCTAAGATCAAAAATATATGATCGAAGATTATTCTTTTGGTTCAATTAAAATTAATGGCCAGAAATTTGAAGATGATATTTTTATTGATTTGGACGGAAAAGTAAGTTCCTGGTGGCGAGAAGAATCTCATCTTTTTCAGGAAAAAGATATTAAATCTTTTTTAGAGCAGAAGCCAGAAATAGTAATTTTTGGAACTGGGAAATCCGGCATAGCTAAATTATCTAAAGACCTAAAAGATTTTCTAGAAAGTTCCGGAATTCAAATAATTGTCCAGCCCACTGAGCAAGCCGTAGATAGTTATAACCAAGCTCGAGAACAAGATAAAAAAACAGTAGCTTTTCTACATTTGACTTGTTAAACCTTCTAGTTTTAAAATCTTTTGTTGACATCTTAAGATTTATTTGTTAAATTCTTATTAGAGTTTTTATACTCTATTAATTTTTATTTTCACTCAATTATTTTGAGTGAAACCAAAAAACGTGCCAACTACACATCAACTAATTAAAAGACCGAGAAAGACGCCTAAAAAGAAGATCAAAATGAGAGCTTTGAGTTTTGATTTTAACACTCTTAAGAATCGTCCTCGTCATCATTTTTCTCCCTTTAAGAGAGGTATTTGTACTAAGGTTTATACAATAACTCCTAAAAAACCTAATTCCGCTTTAAGAAAAGTAGCTCGAGTTAAATTAAGTAATGGCATGGAGGTTAGTGCTTATATCCCGGGAGAAGGACACAATCTTCAAGAGCATTCCATGGTTTTAATCAGAGGGGGGAGAGTTAAAGATTTAGCAGGAGTAAGATATCATATTGTTAGAGGAGTTTTGGATTCTGGCGGGGTAGAGGGAAGAAAGCAGGAAAGATCAAAGTATGGAACTAAAAAAGAAAAAACTTCTAAAAAATAATTATGGCCAAGTTTAAACAAAAAAAAATAGAACCAGATTCTTTATATAATAATGTAAAAGTTTCTAAATTTATAAACCAGTTAATGAAAAAGGGCAAAAAAACAATTGCTAGAAAAATTGTTTACAAGGCTTTGGAAATTATTAAACAAGAAACAAAGAAAGAACCTTTAGATGTTTTTGAAAAAGCACTAGACAATACTGCTCCTTTATTAGAGGTTAAATCAAAGAGAGTAGGAGGAGCTACTTATCAAGTCCCTCGAGAGGTTAAAGGGAATAGAAGATTAAGCTTAGCAATAAGATGGATAATTAATGCGGCCAAAGTAAAAAAAGGTAAGCCCATGCAAGAAAAATTAGCCCACGAACTGATTCAAGCTTTTAATAATGAGGGAGAAGCAGTTAGGAAAAAAGTTAATACTCATAAAATGGCCGAAGCCAACAGAGCTTTTGCGCACCTTAATCGTTAAAATATGCCTAGACAGTATCCCATAGAAAAAACAAGAGACATAGGAATCATCGCTCACATTGACGCCGGAAAAACAACAGTATCCGAGCGGATTTTATTTTACACAGGAATTAGTCATAAGATTGGAGAAGTTCATAATGGACAAGCAGTTATGGATTGGATGGTTCAAGAAAGAGAAAGGGGAATTACTATTACCTCGGCAGCCACTACTTGTAAATGGAAAGATTTCTGGATAAATATTATTGATACTCCAGGGCATATTGATTTTACGGTAGAAGTCCAACGATCTTTAAGAGTATTAGATGGAGCAGTAGTTATTTTTGACGGAGTAGCAGGAGTTGAACCCCAATCCGAAACAGTTTGGCGCCAAGCAGATAAATTCAATGTTCCTCGAATTTGTTTTATAAATAAATTAGACAGGATAGGAGCTGATTTTAAAAAAAGTTTTAAATCAATTATAGATAAACTTTCTCCTAATGCTGTGACTATGCAAGTTCCGATTGGTAAAGAAAGTGACTTACAGGGAGTTATTGATCTTATAAAAATGAAAGCAATATATTTTGAGGGTGATTTTGGCGAAAATGTAGTAGAGAAAGAAATCCCAGAAGAATTAAGAGAAAAAGCAGAGAAAGCCAGGAAAGCTTTAGAAGAAAAGATTGCCGGAGAAGATGAAGATTTATTGGAAAAGTTTTTAGAAAATAAAGAGATCTCAAATGAGGAATTAAAAAATGTTTTAAGAAAGGCAGTTTTGAAATATAAACTTATTCCTGTTTTTTGTGGTTCGGCTTTGAAAAATAAAGGAGTTCAACCATTACTTGATGCGGTTTGTGATTATTTACCAAGTCCTTCTGATCTTCCTCCTATTGAGGCAATTGATCCTAAAACAGAGGAACGCGTTGAAAGAAAAGCAGATGATTCCGAGCCTTTCTGTGCTTTAGTTTTTAAAATAGCAGCTGACCCCTATGTCGGAACTTTGAATTATTTTAGAGTTTATTCCGGCTCTTTAAGAAAAGGTTCTTATGTTTTTAATTCTGTATCTAATGAGAGGGAAAGAATTAGCCGGATTTTAAAAATGCATTCTAATGAAAGAAAAGAGATAGAAGAAGCTTTTGCTGGAGACATAGTGGCTGCAGTTGGTTTTAAAAATACTTCTACTGGACATACTCTTTGCGATGAAGAACATCCAGTTATCTTGGAGAAAATTACATTCCCGGAACCAGTTATTTCTATTCGAATTGAACCAAAATCAAAAGAAGACCAAGAGAAGTTGATTTTATCTTTAAAAAAATTATCAGAAGAAGACCCTACTTTCAGAGAAAAGGAAGATTTGGAAACAGGAGAAACAATTATTTCCGGAATGGGGGAACTGCATTTAGATGTTTTAGTAGATAGGATGAAAAGAGAATTCAATGTGGAAGCAAATGTAGGAAAACCTCAAGTTGCCTACAAAGAAGCAATTTGCCAGGAAGCGAATGCCGAAGGTAAATATATTCGTCAATCTGGGGGCAGAGGGCAATATGGCCATGTTTGGTTAAAAATAAAGCCAAAAGAAAGAGGAGAGGGTTTTGAATTTATTAATAAAATAAAAGGAGGGACAATACCACAAGAATTTATCCCTGCTGTTCAAAAAGGAGTTAAAGAAGCAACAGATAAGGGAGTCATAGCTGGTTATCAGATGGTAGATGTGGAAGTTACTTTATATGACGGTTCTTATCACGAAGTTGATTCTTCAGAAATAGCTTTTAAGATTGCAGCTTCTCAGGCATTTCAAGCAGCTTGTCAAAAAGCGGATCCAATTATTTTGGAACCAACTATGAAATTAGAAGTTGTTATCCCTTCAGATTTTTTCGGAGATACTATCGGAGACTTAAACAGAAGAAGGGGAGTTATAGAAGAAACCAGCGATAGGGTTAATTTAAAAATTATAGATGCTAAAGTTCCTTTGTCTGAAATGTTTGGCTATGCTACCTCTTTAAGATCTTTAACTCAGGGTAGAGGGACATTTACAATGGAGTTTGATTCTTATAAGAAAGTTCCAGGGAGTATAGCTCAAGAGATAATAGAAGGAAAAAGAAAATAATATGGAGATTGAAGACATTAAACAACTTATTCCCAACGATGGAGAGAAAATCATTTTAATGGAAAACGGGAAACCGGTTGTTGTTTTAATGTCATTTAATACTTATAAAAAAGAGTTTAAATCTATTAAGGTAAACAAGACATATAATAAGGAAATAGTTGAGCCCGAAACAAAAAAAGAATTAACCATAGAAGACTTACCATTTTAATATCTCTTGACTTTATCTTATAAATAAATATAATAGATATATTAACCAAATTAATTAATAAATAAAAAAGATATGGCTAAAGAAAAATTTGAGAGAACAAAACCACATTTAAATATTGGTACTATTGGTCACGTTGATCATGGTAAGACTACTTTAACAGCTGCTATCCTTAAAGTTACAAAATTAAGAGGATTTAAAGGTTCCGATAAATCTATTGATGATATAGACTCAGCTCCAGAGGAAAAGGCTAGAGGTGTAACGATTAACATTTGCCACACTGAGTTTGAAACAGAAAAACGCCATTATGCTCTTATTGATTGTCCCGGTCATGCTGACTATATTAAGAATATGATAACGGGAGCAGCTCAGATGGATGGAGCAATTTTGGTTGTTTCTGCTACTGATGGTCCAATGCCTCAAACCAAAGAACATCTTTTATTAGCTAAACAAGTAGGGTTGCCATCATTAATTGTATTTTTAAACAAAACAGATCAGGTTAAAGATCCAGAAATGTTGGAATTAGTGGAATCTGAAATTAGAGAACTTTTAAAGAAATATGAATTTCCTGGGGATGAAACTCCTATCATTAGAGGTTCAGCATTAAAAGCACTAGAAGAAGATTCTCTAGAAGGAGAAAATACTAAACAGATTGTTGAGTTAATAAATAAAGTAGACGAATATATCCCTGAACCTGCAAGAGATCTTGAAAAACCATTTTTAATGGCTGTAGAAGACGTATTTTCAATCGAAGGGAGAGGAACTGTTTGTACGGGTAGAGTTGAAAGAGGAATAGTTAATTCTGGAAATGAAGTAGAGGTTTTAGGTATAAGAGATGTCCAAAAAACAACAGCAGTAAGTATTGAAATGTTTAACAAAATATTAGACGAAGGAAAAGCAGGAGATAATGTTGGTATTCTTCTTAGAGGTCTTAAAAAAGAGGATGTTGAAAGAGGACAGGTGATAGCCAAACCAGGAAGTATTACTCCTCATTCCGAATTTGAAGGTGAAGCATATATCTTAACCAAAGAGGAAGGAGGACGTCATACTCCATTCTTCACTGGATATAAGCCCCAATTTTATATTAGAACAGCAGATGTAACGGGAACAGCAGCTTTGCCAGAAGGCACAGAAATGGTTATGCCTGGAGACACAGTTAATCTTAAGATTAAATTAATGTGTCCAGTAGCACTTGAAGAAAAACAAAAGTTTGCTATTAGAGAAGGGGGCAGAACAGTAGGGGCAGGAGTTGTATCTAAGATTATAAAATAAGGAAAATCGCTCACTAGATTAACAATAATTGTTGTTTAGTATCAAATAAAAAAATGCCAGTAAAACAGAAAGAGGAAATAAAATCCAAACTTAGGATTAAACTTAAGTCCTATGATAATAAAGTTATAGATAATAGCGCGCGCCAAATTATTGAAATTGGTTTGCGGGCTGGAATTAATATTGTAGGGCCAACTCCATTACCAACCGAAATTCATAAATATACAGTGAATAGATCAAGTTTTGTTCACAAAACTGCCCGAGAGCAATTTGAAATGAGAGTTCATAAAAGATTAATAGAAGTTTTAAATCCTAATCAAAAGTTTATTGATAATTTAAGAGATTTAACACTCCCCGCTGGAGTAGAAATTGAAATAAAGACAATGTAATCTTTAATTGATGTAATTTGCCTTAAGAACTGGGCAATGCCCAGTTTTTTAATAGTTTTATGTTTATATTAGGAAAAAAAATAAAGATGAGTCAGATATTTGATGAAGATGG
>CAZOJF010000026.1:0-6804 GCA_964580085.1 uncultured Candidatus Saccharibacteria bacterium
GCAATTGAACAGGATGCAGATGTTGTTCTTTTTATTCATAGAGAAGATAAATATAAGCTTAACAGCGAAAGAAAGAATATTGCTGATATTTTGATTGCCAAACATAGAAATGGTCCGGTGGGGAAAGTAGAACTTTACTTTGATGAACCTAGAGTAAGTTTTAAAAATATAGAAAAAGGATACGAAGAATAATTATGTATTCTAAAACAATTCAAAAACTCATAGAACATTTTTCAAAATTCCCAACCGTGGGAAGGCGAACTGCTGAAAGGTTCGTTTTTTATTTAATGAAAACATCTAAACCAGAAGTAAAAGAATTAATAAACTCTATTGCCGAAGTAAAAAATAAAGTAAAAATCTGTACTTCTTGTTTTAAATCTTTTGAAGGAGAACAAGAACTTTGTTCAATTTGCTCTGATGGTCATCGAGATAAAAAAGTTATTTGTATTGTCGAAAAAGAAGTTGACTTAGAGTCAATTGAAAAAACAAGAAAATTTAAAGGAACTTATTTTATTTTAGGAGGAACATTTTTATCTGCTGAAAAAGAGAAAAATAAAAAAGAGATTGAACAAAGGATTAAAAAACTAATAGAAAGAATTAAAAAACAACCCGAATTAGAGGAAATAATCTTAGCTATTAATCCAACTCCTGCTGGAAACAATACTTGTTTATGGATCCAAAGAAAGCTGAAACCTCTAAATATAAAAACCACCCATTTAGGCTGTGGTTTACCTGTGGGTGGAGAGCTAGAATATGCTGATGGAGAAACAATTTCTTCTGCTTTTGAAAGCAGAAAATAAGAATATAAAATTAAAAGAGCATTTGATTATTTTTCAAACGCTTTTTTGATATAAATGGTTATAACCCAAAGAATCTCTACGGAGATTTTGACTAATTTCTATAGAACATTGTGGTCTAAATGGAAAAACTGCTAACAGAGCTCTTAAATTAGGAGTGTAAAATGTTTGTGTCTAAAACAATTCCAGATTCTTTATATCTCCTACTCAAAAATTTTGACTTTTCCTGACTATTTGGCATAATAAAAATATTGAGATGATTCTTTGAAATTATGCTTTAAAATACAATGGAGAGAGTTTTGAGTATCTTATTTAAGATGGCATTTTTAAGCTCCTCGTCTTATCCTAAAATAAACTCGTAATGTCACAAGATAAGTTAATGAAATAATTATGAAAAAGTTAAATAAATTTGTTTATGTTGGAAAAAAGCGGGGAAAAAATATTATTACAAAAAAAGATTTATTAAACAAAAAACAAATACTTATAACAGGTGGACTTGGTTTTCTTGGCCATCATTTGATAAAAAGATTAATTACAACGAATTATTTTCCAATTATTATTGACAATTTAAGCAATAGTTCTCTTATTTCTTTATCTAGAATCTCTAGAAAGAAATATTTTTTTGTGAGATCCGATATTAGAGATCTTAAAAAAATAAAACAAGTACTATCTAGTTTTAAACCGATTATGATTATACACCTTGCCGCTCTTCATTTTATCCCTTATTGTGATAAAAACCCAAAAGAGGTTTTTGAAGTTAATTCAAAGGGTACAGAAAATTTATTAAAAATAGCAAAAGAATTTAAAATTAATAATTTTCTTTTTGCATCTACGGCAGCTGTTTATGCTATGAGCAATAGAAAACATATAGAAGATAGCACATTGAAACCCATAGATATTTATGGTCGATCAAAAAAATTAGCAGAAGAGAAAATTATTAGTTACTCAGAAAAAAATCCAGTTTTTAAATTCGTTATTTTAAGATTATTTAATATCTACGGCCATAATGATAATACGCCTCATTTTATTCCCGAAATAATTAAAAAGATTAAAAACAATACTAAAATTTCCGTTGGTAATTTGGAAACAATTAGGGATTATATTTATATCGATGATGTTGTTGACGCTATCTCCCAAATTATAAAAAAGGACGATGATTTTAATAACCAAATATATAATCTCGGCACTAGCACAGGAACAAGTGGAATTGAAATTGTTAAATTAATTGCTCACTTTTTTAAAAAAAATATTATAATAAAACAAGATAAAAATCTTTTACGAAAAGTTGATCGAGTTAAATTAATTGCTGATATAAAAAAAATTTCTGGAAAATATAACTGGTTTCCAAATTATAAAATAGAAAAGGGTTTGAAAAAATTATGCAAAAAATAAGTTGTAAAATTGGAGATTATAGATATACATTCGATTCTATTAAGGGAAAAAACATCTTTGAATCATCTTCTAAAAAAGCAATGCCAATTAATCTTGGTATTATTATCGATACTGCTTTAAGGATTCCACCAATCACAGGTGTGACTTATAGGCTTTTTTATCTTTCGCAGAAATTGATTAAACGTGGGATAAATGTAAAAATATTTATTTGCAATAGAAACATAGAAGTAGATAAGGATATAAATCAGTTATTGAATAATAGTTGTCTTGAATTACATATAATTCCCGAAAATATTTTTTACAACACAATAAAAATGGGGAAAATAATAGCTAAAAATAAAATAACCATTCTACAATTTGAAGATCCCGTATCGGTTTTACGCTATTCTCCAATAGCCGAAAAATTAAAAATACCTGTAGTTTTAGAGATGCATGACATTGAACCCACTTTACAACAACATTTTAAAAAATCTCCAGAAAAAATTTCTTTATCTTGGGCCATAAGTAATATTGCTTGTCAATTATCCGATATTATAATAACTATGACTCCTTTTGATTATTTTGAACTCGCTGACAAAATAAGTGCAGATTACAAAAAAATTAATATAATCCCTAACTCAATTGATTTTTCTAAGTTTAAATTTTACGGCCCTAATCTCAAAAAAGACAATATTATTTTTGTTGGTAATATGTATTATGAACCAAATAAGCAGGCGGCAGAATATATTATAAATAAAATTGCTCCTATATTAATTAAAAAAAATAAAAAAATAACTTTTACCTTTGTTGGGATGGTAAGAGATGAATTAAAAAAATCAAATAATCTAAATTTTATTTTTACTGGACCAGTGAATAATCTTGATAAACTTTTAGCCCAAGCGACAATTGCACTTTGTCCTATAACTCAAGGATCAGGTATGAAAGTAAAAATTTTGAATTATTGTGCCGCAGGATTGCCAATTATTACTACTAAACTTGGCGCAAGTGGTTACGAAAAAATTTCTAGTCTTATAATAGAAGATGATTTAAGTATTATTTCTGACATTATCGATAAATTTCTTGACGAAAAAAAACAATTAAAAAAAATTGGTTTGCAAAATTATCAATTTGCAAAAAAGTATTATAATATTAATATAATCTCCAAAAAATTAGTAAATGTTTATCAAAAAATAGTTAATTTAAATAATATAAATAAAAATACTTTAGGGATAAAAAAAATTAAACTACCTTTACCTTTGTGGTTAGAAGAAAAACGAGTTAAAAAGATTAAGAATAAAAATTATTATGTCGTTAAAAACAAAAAAGTCAAGATTATCTAATCTATGGCCACAATTAATCATAATTGAGGGTTTTTGGCAGATTGGGAAAACAATACTTATTAAAGAATTAATAAAACAGAATAAATTTAGTTTAATAAATGAACCTAACCATTTGACCGAAGCACCAAATATTGACAATCCACATCAGTGGTATTTAAAAAAACATCTTGATAGACAAAAATTGGCTCGTCAATTAATGAAAAATGGCAAAAAGGTTATAATGGAAAGATCGCTTCTATCTAGTGTTGCTTTTGATTATGCCCAACAAGGAAAGTTTACAAAAGAGAACAAAAGTATTTTAAAAAAATTACCGGAGTTAAAACAATTTCCTATTATTTTTTTATATGCTAAAAAACAATTTGTTAAAAAGAGAATACAGAAATTAAAAGATAATTTTGTAAAAGATATTATTGTACAAAATAAAAAATTTTACGATAATTATGTAAATTTTTATAAAAATATTTTAGGCAAAATCACCAAGAATAATGTAATTTGCTTAAATATTGCCCCTTATGGAAATTTTTTAAATTCTAAAGAATTGATAAAATATTTAGAAAAAAAAATAAAACAATATAATAATAAGAAGAAAGTAAAAGAAATCTGTGCTGCTGTTGTCTTAATTTATAATAATAAAGTTCTTTTACTATATGATAAGAACTGGGATCATTATGTTTTGCCACAAGGACATAGAAAAGCAAGAGAAAGCTTGCACCAAACAGCTACAAGAGAGACTAAGGAAGAAACAGGATATAATGACTTGAAATTGATTAAGAAGATTAAGCAATATCAATATCATTATTCAAAAGGTAATAAGATTATTTATAAAAAGATCCACGTTTACTTAGTTAAAATTTTAAGTTTAACAAACCAAAAGAAACAATTAGATGAGCACGAGAATTACGCTAATTGTTTTTTAGGCTTTAATGAAGCGATAAAGCGAGCCCATTGGTCTCAGGATAAAGAATTAATCGCAATTAGTCGTAATTATCTAAAAGAATAACCCGGGCAATTTAATACTCCGGGTTTTTGTTATTTTAGGTATAACCACCAACGATTTAATAAATCGTTCGGAAGCAAATTTTTACATAAAGAATTTCTCATGTTTGCTATTATTTCTTCACTAATAGCAATAGTTTTTTTACCATTTTTTTCGTTAAGAAAAGTTTCGACAAGAGCATAAATCTCTTTCCCTAAACAACTATTTCTTGCGACTTCCGGTAACCATTTTTTATAAGGATATGGTTGGTAATCGGCAAGAAGAGAAATTTCCATAGATAGTTTAGCAATAGTTGCCTTAATTATAGAAACAGCAATTTTTCTGTTTTGAGATATGGCTTGTCTAAGATTATGTCTCTCTGTCCGCATTTCTATATATTTGTACTTTGTTAATGCAGGAAGAGCTTGTTGAAAGACAGATTGATAATAACCCAATAATTTTACAAATTCTCCTTGTAAGTCTTGAATAACCAAAGAATTTTGATATATCCAAAGTGCAATTGGAAGTCTTGATTCTAGATCGTCTTTTAACCATTTCAAATTTCGAAATTTTGTAAAAATAGGATATTCATAATCGTGGTCGTCAATAACAAAGTGAGAACCATAACAATTTACAAATTTACCATATTCCGTATTTGGAATCAGAACTAAAATATCACGGACAATGTTTGGTTCATCTCTGGTCAGTAAAATAATAGAGAATTTTAGAAAATACTCGGATACCTCCATTTTTAATTTTTCTTTTATATAGATATCCACTTCTGTTTTTTTGTCCATTGCTTTCACCTCCTATATAATACTTAGTTTTTTGCAGAGTTTCTTTAAACCCTCTTTGTTCCTATGATATTTTAGAAAATAGTTAAGAGCATCTTCTTTACTTACCCATAGGAATTTTATGTGTTCAGATGAGAGAATTACTTCAGCTGTTTTATGTACACGTATAGCAAAGACTTTTTCATGTTGATTACGATTATCATCAAAAAAATCAAAGGAATAATCGACATCAATAAACTCCAGATGTTTTTTAATACCAGTTTCTTCCTCCGTCTCACGTAATGCCGCTTGTTCAAAAGATTCATGCGGTTTTACATTGCCAGAGATTGCTTGCCAAAAGTTACCTTTTTGTGGATTTCTTTTAAGAATAAGAAAAAGAATTATGTCTTTCTCTTTTTTAAAGACAATAACCTCCACCTGATTATTGGTTTTTATTTCTGACATAACTTTTCTCTCTTTTTGAGATTGCTGTCTGAGAATAAACATATATTCATGTTTAAACTCTTCCGGCAAATTTGGACAATGTATAAGATTAAGAAAGGGATCATCGTTATAAAAAACTTTTCTTAATTCTTGTTTGATGATACAAGCTTTAGAAATAGCATCATTTCCTCTGACTATAAAAAAAGTCATTGGTCTTGTACATAAATACTCACTAATTCCTCTTGGGTGCATAACAACATCCCACTGATAAAACAATTTAATTAATTCTAAATTAAATTCTACCCAACCATGGTAGATAATATCAAGATTGTTGTTTTTTAGCTTGTCTCTTAACACATAAGTAAGTCCGCGATCATCCATGTCAGGTTTAATAATTATTAATGTTAAATCGCTATCTATTGATTGCATAACTTTCACCTCCTAATTTATTTTTTAAAAAGCTTTTTAAACAAAAAAATTACTTTTTGTTAACATTTACTTTACATCTTTTTATTTTTTTGTCAATATTTGAAGGGTAGATTCTATTCCGAAGTGCAACATTCGAAGAATAGAACAATGGGTTGAGCATAATACTCAAAAACAATTATAACAAAAAAGCCAATCGTGAATAATAATGATTGGTCTTTTGCTTTTTATGTGTTTATTTTTCTATCTTTAATATCTCTATTTCTGTAAAAGGCTGACGATGCCCTGTTTTCTTTTTATAACGAGTTTTAGGTTTATATTTTAAGATAATAATCTTTTTAGCTTTATCTTGTTTGAGAATCTTAGCTACAACTTTGGCTCCCTTTACGTTAGGATCCCCTATCTCTAATTTACTATTCTTTTCTAACAACAGAACATCCGTAAAGTTTATTTCTTTATCTTCTTCTTTATCTAATTTTTCAATTTTAATTTTATCACCAGGAGAAACAAGATATTGTTTTCCACCGGTTCTTATTACTGCAAACATAATATTATTTTAATTTTTTCTTTGGAGATTCATCTAACTCCCCTAACCTTTCAATCTTCCCTGATAATCTCCCAAATCTATTTTGAGCCCTGTCTGATGATGTTTTAGCATGATTAATGTGTGAAGTCAA
>CAZOJF010000027.1:0-6184 GCA_964580085.1 uncultured Candidatus Saccharibacteria bacterium
CTTTCACTATTCGCGATTTTTTTTCTTATAATTTTTTTTCTAACAAGAGAAGAAAAGAAAGAAGGATAAAAAATAAAATTATTTAAAGAGGTAGAGGAACAAAATTTCTACCTCTTTTAAATTGCTTATCTATTTTAAAAATTAATTTTAGATTATTAAAGGAGCCAATTTTTCTAAATCTTCCCTGATTTTTCCCCAATCTAAGGTTCTGAATGCGTCCTAGGGAACTATTGCTGCTATTTATTTTTCAACAAAAAGAGATTCTAACATCGTCCACAACCCGCAGTTAATAAAAAGCTCATCGTTAGGTAATTTTTTATCTCACATCAAAAATCTTGCAATTAGAAATTAGAAGAATTTTTAGCCAGACGAGGATTAGGTGGTAAATTTGATCAAAATGTCTGAAAAGGGTCGTGCATACGGCAAAATTTTGTAAAACAGGCACTCTAAACAGGAGTCAGAGCATAAGGAAAGCAAAACTAGTATCATAAAATGATAGTGAAATCTTTAGTTCTAGGGCAAAATTGGTTCTATTTTATGAGTTGACAAAATTGAACCCGTGTTCAAAATAAACTTAAAAAGTGAAACATAGTTTCAAACAAGGGAAATAATTAGTATTATTTATTCTTTAGTTGGCGTATTTGAGAATTTAATCAAAGGCGTTTCTGTCTTCAAAGTTTATTCTTCTCTTTAAATTCTTTTTTTTAGCTTTAATTTTTATAAATATTGAACCTGAGTGCAGAATAGGGGACTTAAACAGAGTCAGGTTGTAAAAATTCTTTGATTTGTGCTAAAATAGTCTCAGGATAAGGAATTATTTCTATCCAGTTTAGAGTTCGGAAATCGTCCAATAGTCCCTGCCAAGTAGATCTTTATTAAATAAATTCGTAAAAAATGAATTTAAAAAATCTTAAAGAAGAAATTCAAAAACAAGTTAAAAACTCTGAAGATTTAGAAACTCTTAATAATATCTATAAAAAATATTTAGGCAAAAAAGGAGAAATTGCTAAAGTTTTCAGTTCTTTAGGAAGTTTACCCGAGAAAGAAAGAAAGAACGTTGGTAAAGAGATAAATATATTTAAGAAAGAGATTAAAGAGATATTAGATAATAAATTAAAACAAGTCAGGGATAAACCAAAGAAAAGAGAAGGGAACAAGATTGATGTTACTGTTCCAGGCCAAAAGGTAAAACAAGGGCATTTGCATCCATTAACTTTGGTCCAAAGAGAAATTGTTAGGATTTTTGAATCAATGGGATTTGAGATAGTTGAAGGACCAGAAGTTGAGAATGAATGGTATAATTTCAATGCTTTAAATGTTCCAGATGATCATCCAGCAAGAGATATCCAGGATACATTATGGTTAAAACAAGATAAAAGCAAAGATAGCAAGAAGAATTTGTTAATGAGAACTCAGACTTCTCCAGTCCAGGTTAGGTATATGGAGAAGAATAATCCTCCTTTAAAGATTATTGTTCCGGGAAGGGTTTTTAGAAATGAAAGAACAGATGCTACCCATGATTGTGGTTTTTACCAATGTGAAGGATTAATAGTAGATAAAAGTATCTCGGTGGCCAACTTTAAAGCGATTATATTTGCTTTTTTAAAGGAGTTTTTTGAAGAAAATATAGAGGTAAGATTTAGGCCAGGATATTTTCCTTTTACAGAACCAAGTTTTGAAATAGATATCCGCAGGAAAAAAGGGGAGTGGCTTGAATTAATGGGAGCAGGAATGGTCCATCCTAATGTATTCAAAGTAGCTGGGTTAAATGCTAGTAAATGGCAAGGGTTTGCTTTTGGCATGGGCATAGACAGATTAGCAATGATAAAATACAATATAAATGACATTAGGTTGTTTTATTCAGGTAATTTAAAGTTTTTAAGCCAATTTTGATTTAAAATACAAAAAGGTCATTAAGTTTAATAAGTAATTTTATATATATGGCTAATGAAATTATTAAAAAAAACGGGGTAAAGGAAATGTTTGAGCCTAATAAAATAAGAACATCCATTACTAAGGCTATTGAAAGAGTTAATATACCCGAACAAAGGAAAGACGAAATAGTAGAAGAAGTTTCTGAAATAGTAATTGCTAATTTGAAAGAAAGGGGAGACGTTGAATCAAGCGAGATTAGAGAAAGTATTCTTAGTGAACTAGATCGTGTTGCTCCAGCTGTTTCTAATGCCTGGAGAGAATACGAACAAAATAAAGTAAAAGAATAGAAATTATTAGATGTTAATTAAAGTTAAGGTTTTTCCTTGTTCAAGAAGACAAGGCCTACTTAAAAAATCTCCAGATAGTTTTGAAATTAAAGTAAAAGAAAAACCCATAAAAGGCAATGCCAATAAAGCAGTTATTAAAGCCTTAATGGACTATTTTCAAATTTCTCAATCAGAAATAAAATTAATAAAAGGATTTAGAACAAGAAATAAAATATTTAAAATTGACTAGGGGTTGACAATTTTAAAGATATTTGCTATACTAGAATTACATAAATAGGAGGAGCTCGAGTTTTTTAAATTATCTTCTTAAGAAGATAAAAAGAGAAATTAAATTTCTTTATATTTTAGAAAAAACAAGAGCTCCTTCTCACGAAAAAGATGATTCAATATGAATTGTCTTTTTTATTAAAGGGTTTACAAATCATCAAAAAAGTATAAGATTAAACTACATATATGGTGAATTATTTAAACAAAAAAAGCCTAGAGAAGCTGAAAAAGGAGTTAGATTATTTAAAGAATACCGAAAGAAAAAATGTTGCTAAACAATTGGAACATGCTATTGGATTTGGTGATTTGTCTGAAAATGCAGCTTATCATGATGCCCGAGAGGCGAAAGAATCTTTAGAAATAAAAATTTCGGGGTTAAGCCAGAAAATAGAACAAGCTGTGATTATTAAAGTGCCTAAAAATACTAATCGTGTTCAAATTGGTTCTACTGTTTTTGTAAAATCTGGAAAAGATAAATTATGTTTTGAAATTGTTGATTCAGAAGAAGTTGATACTTTAAAAGGAAAGATTTCCTATGATTCACCATTAGGGAAAACACTTTTAAATAAATCCAAAGGAGAAATAGTTAAAGTTAACACTCCATCTGGAAATATTGAATATAAAATTATTAAAATAAAGTAGAGGGCACGCTCAAAACGCCATTAGATATTATTGATTTTATATTTGTAGTTATAGCTTTTATAATTTGTGTTTAGTATCTTACTAAATTTTTTATTAAATAATTAAATATATGTTTTTTCTTATTTTAATTTCTGGTTTTATGGGCGGAGTGATAAGAGGATTAGTTGGTTTTGTTAAGCATCAATTTTCATATAAAAATGTTGGATTTAAAATAAACTATTTTTTAGGCATGGTTTTTTTATCAGGGATTATTGGGGTATTGGCCGTAGGAGCGATTAAAGAAGTTGGTTTTACATTTAATGACGCCTTTAGTCCAGCTTTAAGTTTTATTATTGGTTATGGCGGCGGGGATATGTTGGAAAATATTTACAAAATTATAATTAAGAAATCTTCGTTATATTTAGAATAAAAATATGAATAAAAAAATAATATTATTAATTTCAGCAATCGTTCTAATTCTAATAATAGTTCTTTTTCAAATTAATTCTAAAAAACAAGAAGTAGATTATGAGTTATTTGAAGTTATTAGAGGAAATATTTCTCAAGAAATTTCAGAAGTTGGTCAATTGAAAAAAGGGGAAGAGATAAATCTTGCTTTTAAATCCTCTGGCATAATTCAAAAAATATATATTAAAGTTGGAGACCAAGTAAAAAAATGGGATATTTTAGCTAAAATAAACACACAAGGACTAAATATTCAATTAGACCAAGCTAAGTCAGATATGAAAATATATCAGGCAAATTTAGATAAGTTATTAATAGGTGCTACTCCAGAAGAGATTGAAAGAGCTGAAATTACACTTTCTAATGCTCAAATTTCTCTTGAAAATAGTAAACAGAATCTAACAAATGTAGAATCTCAATCAGAAGAAAATTTAAAAGCAACCTATGAAGATGCTTTGAATGTTTTAGATAATTCTTATTTAAAAATTTATAATACTTTTAATATAGTAGATTCAATTCAAGGAACATATTTTTACGGTTATGATCAAGAGAGTTTGAAAGTAAAGGAGAATAAAGAAAGTATAAAAAATGCCAAGATAAAATCAAAATCTTATTTAGATATTGCTAGAAATCAGCAAACTAATGAAAATATAGATAATGCTGTTTCGGAAATTGAAAAACTTTTGATTATTGTTTCTAATTCCTTAATCGTAATTAGAGATGAATGTGAAAGTTCTGTTTATGCTAATACAGTTTCTTCGGCTAATAAAACCTTATTAGATACTGAAAAAACAAATATAAATACAGGATTAACTAATCTTACTAATTCTGAACAGACTATTTCATCTAGTAAATTAACTAATCAATCAAATATTAATACGGCTAAAACAAGCGTTTCTACGACTGAAGGGGTGTTGCAAACAGCTCAGAATGAATTAAATATTATTACGGCTTCTCCTCAAAAAACAGATATAGATTTATATGAGGCTCAACTTGCCAAAGCAGAATATCAAGTTAAATATTTAGAAAATCAAATTCAAGAATCATATCTTTATGCTCCTGTTGACGGGCAAATAACAGACATTAAAAAAAGAATGGCCGAAATGGCATTGTCAGGCAGTGAAATGATTGTTTTTTTACCAGCTGATCCGTTTCAGATAGAAGTAAATATTTACGAAGAAGATATAGTAAAGATAAACATAGGCAATTCAGTTGATATCTCTCTAGTTGCTTTCCCAGATCAAATTTTTAAAGGTAATGTTATTTCTATTCATCCAGCTCAACAACTAATCGATGGAGTAGTCTATTATAAAATAAATATTAATTTTGAAAACATAATAGACCAAGCTAAACCAGGCATGACAGCTGATTTAGTTATTAATACTGATTCTAGAGAAAATATATTGATTGTTCCGGAAGATGCAATCCAAAAAGAGAATGGAACAGTAACAGTTGAGGTTTTAGAAGATGAAGATAAAATTGAAGAAAGACAAATAGAAATTGGTTTACAAGAAACAAATGATAATATGGTAGAAGTTGTTTCAGGTCTATTAGAAGGAGAAAAAGTAATTATAAGATGATAACAGAAAAAATAATAAAATTAGAAAATACTTGGAAGGTTTATCAATTAGGGAAAGTTGAATTAATTGCTCTTAAGAATGTAAATTTGGATGTTAATCCAGGTGATTTTGTAACTATTATGGGAGCTTCTGGTTCTGGTAAATCTACACTTCTAAATATCATAGGATGTTTAGATTCTCCTACTAAAGGTAAAGTATTTTTAAAGGGGAAAGATATTTCTTTACTCTCCGAAGATGAATTATCTCAACTTAGGGGGAAAACTATTGGTTTTGTTTTTCAAGAATTTAATCTTTTACCTAATCTTGATGCTTTGGAAAACGTAATGATGCCTATGATTTTTCAAGGAACCCCTGTTGAACAAAGAAAAAAAAGAGCGCATGACCTTTTAGTGTCAGTTGGATTAGGAGAAAGAATTTATCATCAACCAGCTGAACTTTCTGGTGGAGAACGTCAAAGAATTGCCATTGCTAGAGCTTTTGCTAATGATCCAGAATTAGTTATTGCTGATGAACCTACTGGTAACTTAGATTCAACTACGGGAAAGAAAATAATGGAGATTTTAACAGATTTTCATAAAAGAGAAGGTAAAACTATTATTGTAGTAACTCATGATCCTCATATTGCCGAATATAGTGAAAAGATAGTTGATATCAAAGACGGTGAAATAACCATTGATCATAAACAAGAAGAAGGAATTTTATGGAGCAAATAAATGAATATTTTAAAATAGCTTTAAGAAATTTACGAACCAGGTCATTAAGAAGTTGGTTGACAATTTTAGGTATTGTTATTGGTATTTTCTTAATTATTAGTTTGCTTTCTTTAAGTCAGGGAGTTAAAGAAGCAATCAATCAACAAATGGAGGCAATGGGTGGAGACATGATTATGGTTATGCCAGGAAGCGAAGAAAACATAATGGGGATGATGGTTGGAGGCGAAGTGTTAGAAAAACAAGATATTGCCGCTGTAGAGAAAACAAAAGGAGTTAAAGATGTTTTAATTATGTCTTATAGAGGGATTGTAGCTAG
>CAZOJF010000028.1:0-6085 GCA_964580085.1 uncultured Candidatus Saccharibacteria bacterium
TATTACATGACAACAACCGCTTATACTAGACATCCAGAATGTATTAGCCCAAGGCTAGATGATGGATACACCGCCACAAACACAAAAGTAAAAAAAGGCGTTGTAGCCATAAATGTAGATTTAATAAATGGAAAATGGAAAATTAATTCTCTTCTAGCGCTTGGTCAAAATATATATATTACAAGCATGGAAGATGAACCAATCGGTTACTTTAGAGTGGAAGACACTGGACCATTCAAAGTTGCTGATGTGAGAGGAGCAAATAAAAAAGATTTAAAATGGGATAGATCAAATTGTGACATATATGTAGATAATATAAATATCGCAAGAAACTGGGGATGCAAACCCGTAAAAGTTTATGTTATTGATTAAACCATTTCAGAAGAAACAAAAGAGACAACATAATCGTTGCCTCTTTTAATTGGCGCAGCCGATCGGACTTGAACCGACAACCTTCCGCGTGACAGGCGGATGCTCTAACCAATTGAGCTACGACTGCATATTATATTAATAATACCGGGGGCGGGAATCGAACCCACATTAATCGCTTATGAGACGACTTTAGATGCCAATCTACTCCCCGGCTTTAATCTACTTATTTCCTATTTTGTTTTAACTAATCCTTTAATCAGACCCATCATTTGATAATAAAGTTCAGATGATTTTTTGATTCTGATTGTAACTGTTCCGTAATGAATGAAAAAATTTTTATATACTTTTTTATTTTTTACCTTTATTAAAGTAGTTTTTGTAAATTGTTCTCTCGGAATGTTTGTAATTTTTGACCAGTAATTCTCTACTTCTTTTACCCTATCTTTGTGGATTTTATTTATGCCCACATAAGCAGTAAATCTATTTTTGTCAATCTTACATGTTTTTCTAAAAAATCTAATCATGAATTTTATCATTTCAGGGTCCGAATTACAAAAACTTAAATGTCTCGTTTTTCTTGCTCCTTCTCCCCAATATAATGATATTCCAGCTATTAATAAATCTCTATTCGATAATTTTCCAATTTCCTTAATACCCTTTTGTTCCCACTCTTTAACCTTCTTAAGTCGTCTTTCATATTGCATCTGGGCCCCTTTCATTCTTCCTATGTAGCCACCCTTAATCATTTTCTCATGTAATCTTTTGACTTGTTCTAGAGTTAACTTAATATCTCTACACCATAGACTAACAGTACTCTTAGCTATTTCTAATTTACTTGCGATATCTTTAATACTCTTTCCTTTTTGACGTAATTTTAGCGCCTTATTTTTTTCTTTAGATTTTGCCATAAAACCCACGATATAATGCTATTATTTAATTATATCGTAAGTCTAAAAATATAACAATATATTAATTATTGTCGCGGGGGCCCGAATTGCACGGGCGTCTCGGGGTTATGGGCCCCGTAAGGTACTACTCCTCCACCCCGCTGTCGCTAATACTACAATAAAATAAAAAAGAACTCAACCCCCTTGAGTCTATTCTTTACTAAACCTATTAATTTTTTAAACTAAAATGCCTCTAATTCTTTTAAAGATTTTTCAAGAATACCAATAACTTCTTCCGCTTCTCCTTTCTTCAGTCTATAATCAGGATTCTCAGCAATTTCCTGATAAATATTGTGTATTTCCAACTCTCTTAATTTATCAGCTAAGCTTATTTCCGTCTCCCCTATCCTTTTTAAAATATCTTCCAATAATTTAGCTGCTTCAATTAAGGCCAATTTATGTTCAAGATGACTATCTTTTTTTAATCTCTTTTTAATCTTTTTCCATCTTTTTAAAACTTTACTTTGTCCATAGTCTTTCCAGGATAAAGAATTTTCCATGTCTTCAACAAATAATAATTTTAAATAAGTAGTTTTTGAAGCGAAGTAAATAATAAAAAGAATAAAAATTACAGAAACAATAATAAAAATTACTTTAAAAACTAAAATTCTTTCCTGTAATTGAGAAGAATTAATTGTGTTAAAGATATTGAGAATATTTTTACTAAATTCATTAAAATTTATATTGTTCATATCTAATTAATTATTAGTAATGATTTTTTCAAAAAACGAAGCAATTTTAAAGATTTCATCTTCGGCAAAACTTTTACCAATTATTTGAAGTCCTACTGGCAAATTTTCTATTTTCCCACAAGGCATTGATAAAGCCGGTAATCCTGCTAAAGAACTTGGTGTAGTAAAGGCATCAGCGAGATACATACTAAGAGCATTTTCCACTTTCTCTCCTATTTTAAAGGCCGTAAATGGAGAAGTAGGTGTTAAAATTATATCTATTTTTTTAAAAGCATTTTCAAAGTCTTGTTTGATTAAGGTTCTAATCTTCTCTGCTTTTAAATAATAAGTATCATAATATCCCGAAGAAAGAGCATATGTTCCTAGCATTATTCTTCTCTTTACTTCATCTCCAAATCCTTGCCCTCGAGTTTTTAAATAAGTATCTAAAATATTTAACTCTTTTTCTTTCATATTTGACTTGCCATATTTTATTCCATCA
Organism: uncultured Candidatus Saccharibacteria bacterium; assembly: GCA_964580085.1. Taxonomy (GTDB): domain Bacteria; phylum Patescibacteriota; class Minisyncoccia; order Minisyncoccales; family CG1-02-41-26; genus CAYUWK01. Next base: position 2,493 of record CAZOJF010000028.1, read on the forward strand.
TACCTAGAAAGATTAGCACTTGCTTCACAGGAAGAAATAAGAAAATAACAAGGAATAGCATATTTTGTATGAGGTAAACTAATTTCTTGAACATTTAAACCTTGTTTTTCTATTCTTTTAATAAAATCTTTAATGGTTTTTTCTACTTTAGGGTTAATTCCTTCTTGAAGATATTCTTTTGGTAAACCAATCTTAATATTTTTTAAACTGAAATCTGATTTTCTAGAATCTAATTCAACACTTGTGGAATCTTTTTTATCTTTACCCTTTATCAAATTAAATACTATTTCGGCGTCCTCAACATTTTTCGTAAGAGGACCAATTTGATCAAGGGAAGAAGCAAAGGCGATTAAGCCATAACGAGAAACTGCCCCATATGTTGGTTTAAATCCTACTGTACCACATAAAGAAGCTGGTTGACGGATTGATCCTCCTGTATCAGAGCCTAGGGCAAATACACATTCATTTGCTTTCACTGCTGCTGCTGATCCTCCTGAACTCCCTCCAGGAACACGGGTTAAATCTTGAGGATTATGAGTTATTTTAAAAGCAGAATTTTCAGTTGAAGAACCCATTGCAAATTCATCTAAATTTGTCTTACCTAAAAACACAGCACCTGCTTCTTTTAATTTTTTAACACAAGTAGCATCATAGGGAGCAATATAATTTTCCAGTATTTTGGAAGCAGCTGTACATTTTTCCCCTTTAAGTAAAATATTATCTTTTAAGGCCATAGGGATTCCTGTTAATAAGGATATTTCTTGTCTTTCTGAAATCCTTTTATCTGCTCTTTCCGCTTGAGAAATAGCAGATTCTTTAAAAACATCTAAAAAAGCATTGATATTTTTATCAATTTTATTAATTTGAGACAAAAAAACTTTAGTTAATTCAACTGCTGATATTTCTTTGCCTAAAAGTTTTTTATGAAGTTGTTTAATTGTTAGATTTAAAAGTTCCATTTTATTTATCAAGAATGGATTTAACTTTTATAAAGTGATCTTCTTTTTCAGGTATCAATTTCATAATCTCTTTGGTGTTATCTGCTTCTACAACAAAATCTTCTCTTGTTATTTGTTTTAAAAAAAGATTTTTTTGTTTATTATCAAAATCAACTTTTACATTACTTGTGTCCACTTTTTCTAATAAATTAAAATAATCCAAAATCAAGGATAATCCCTTTCCCATTTTCTCAATTTCTTCTGGCTCAAGATATAAGCGGGCTAATTTGGCAATATGTTGAACTTCTTTTTGGTTAATTGTCATAAGTATTATTTTTTACTTAGGTGGTTCTTGATATTCTGTTTGGATTAATGTTGCTTTTAATATACCAATATCTTCTAAGAGAATACCTCCACCCCTTACAACAGAAGTTAATGGATCTTCAATAATTTTAACGGGCATTTTTGTTCCCTTATTAATCAGAACATCAAGGCCCCTAATCAAAGACCCTCCTCCGCATAAATAAATACCCTCTTCCATTATATCCGACAAAAGTTCCGGTGGTGTTTCTTCAATAACCGATTTTATGGATTCTACTATTTGATTTATTGATTTTTCTACTGCTTCCTGAACATCATCTGAGTTAATAATAATTTCTTCTGGCAGTCCCGTAACTAAATTTCTTCCACGAACCGGCGCTTCTCTTTTTTTATCTACAGGGAATACCATGCCAATCTCAATTTTAATTCTTTCCGCTGTTCTCTCCCCAATTAAAAGTTTATATTTTTGTTCAATATATTGGATTATATCTTCATTAAGCTTGTCTCCAGCAATTTTTAAACTTTTAGAAACAACTATTCCCCCTAACGACATAACCGCTATTTCAGAAGTCCCTCCTCCAATATCAACAATAAAATTTCCTTGGGCTTCTTGAATTGGTAATCTAGCTCCAATCGCAGCTGCTATTGGTTCTTCAACTAAAAATACTTCTCTGGCTCCCGCGTTTTTAGCTGCATCAAAAACAGCTTTTCTTTCAACTTCAGTTATGCCGCAGGGAATACCAATAATAACTTTGGGAGAAGAAAGAAAGAACCAATTTCTTTTACGAACTTTATCAATAAAATATTTTAACATTTGTTCAGTTACTTCAAAGTCAGAAACAACTCCTCTAACTAACGGCTTTATAGCTTTAATATGTGCCGGAGTCCGACCAACCATTTTTTGAGCTTCATTCCCAATAGCAAGTATTTGTCCAGTTTTTTCATTGAGAGCAACAACAGAAGGCTCATTAATAATAACCCCCCGTCCCCTAACATAAACAAGAGAATTACAAGTTCCCAAATCAATGGCAATATCTTCGGATATTTTGCTAAAGAGTTTATTCATCATAATAATCTTAATTATTTAAAAAATTTATATATTTGTTTAATTTTCACTAATTTTATTCCATTTCCATCTCTCTTTTTTATTTCAATATTGTCATTCTTTAAAGTTTTTTCGCTTATAACCAGACGATACGGTATACCTATTAAATCAGCATCGGCAAATTTTTCCCCTGCTGATTTATTTTTTCTATCATCATATAATACTTGTTTTCCAATTTTTTCTAATTCTTTATACACTTTTTCGCTATTTTCTTTAATTCTTCTATTAATTTTTTCATCACCGCTTTTCAAAGATATTAAATGAATATCAAAAGGGGCAACGCTAGAAGGCCAAATTATTCCTTTTTCGTCATGATGAATTTCAACTATTGTGCCCATCAATCTGGAAACTCCTATGCCATAACAACCCATAATGATTGGTTTCTTTTTCCCCTCTTTATCTGTAAACAAAGCATTCATCGCCTGGGAATACTTTATACCTAGAGGAAAAATATTTCCGGCTTCAATCGATTTGTCTTCTTTCAATTTTGCTCCACAAATAGGACATTTATCCCCTGCTTTTAATTTGGATATTTCTTTATTTTGGCAAAAATCCAATTTAGGGCAATAAACTATTTTATCTTCTCCAGCATCAGCAATTACTTGAAATTCATGAGTAAAGTTTTTGGTAAATCCATGTCCTGATGCTTCAGTCAAGATTGCTTTAACTCCGCAAGTATTAAAGATTTTAATATAACTTTTTTTAGACTTATCATAATATTTTTGAAAATCAGTTTCTGAGGCATGAAAGCTATAGAGATCTTTCATTCTAAACTCTCTTCCCCTAAGAATGCCTGAACGAGCCCGAGCTTCTTTTCTAAATTTTGTTTGAATTTGATAAATATAAACTGGTAGATCCTCAAACGAACTAATATAACTACGAATAATGTTTGTTAACATTTCTTCATGGGTGGGACCCAATCCAATTTCTTTGTTACCTTTGCATTTATACATTACTTGTTTGCCAATTTCCCCAGACCATCTTCCGGTTTCTTCCCAGATTTTCTTAGGTTGAAAAATAGTCATTAAAACTTCTTGCCCTGATATTCTATTCATTTCCTCCCTGATTATATTTTCAATTTTTGTTAATACTCTTAGCCCTAAAGGTAAAAAAGTATAAGCACCTGCCATTTCTTTATGAACAAATCCTGCTCTTTCTAATAAGATACCATTTATGCTTTTTTCATCTTTGGAAATTTGTTTTTTTACTTTTGTAAAAAGTTTTGATTG
>CAZOJF010000029.1:0-5754 GCA_964580085.1 uncultured Candidatus Saccharibacteria bacterium
AGTATCAAAATAAATACCATCTTTAATTTTATAGGTAAATCCTTTTTTTTCTAAAGTTTTTATTAAATCAATTTGTTCTTTTATAGTGTCAGTTGCTTTTATCCAAATAGTTGGTTCTTTTATATTTAAATTTTTAATATCTTTTTTAAAATGTTCTGTATAAAATTCAGCAACTTGCCAAACAGTCTTGTTTTCTCTTTTAGCTCCTTTTTCTAACTTATCTTCTCCAGTATCAGCATCGGAAGTTAGATGTCCCACATCAGTAATATTCATTACTTGTTTTACTTTGTATTTGTTGTATTCCAAAGTTCGTCTTAATATATCTTCAAAGAGATATGTTCTTAAGTTCCCAATATGAGCATACCAGTAAACAGTTGGGCCGCAAGTATAAAGACCAACCTTTTTATCCTTCAAAGGTTTAAATATTTGCTTTTTTCTATAAAGGGTATTATATAGTTGAATCATGTTTATATCTTATCATATTTTTTTCTTTTCAAAAACCATATTTTGTGATAATATAACAAAATAATAAATTAAAGAATAAGATGGCAAATTTAGCATTATATCGTAAATATAGACCTAAAACCTTTTCGGAAATTATAGGGCAAAAGCATATAATAAGAATTCTTACAAATGCTATTGCTTCAGATATGATCTCCCACGCTTATCTTTTTTCAGGCCCTCGGGGAACTGGGAAAACTACCATGGGACGTCTTTTAGCCAAAGCAATAAATTGTGAGAATAGGAAAAAAGGGGAGTATGAGCCATGTAATAAATGCGATTCCTGTTTAGAGATAAATAAAGGCAATGCTATGGATTTAATAGAAATAGATGCTGCCTCTAACAGGGGGATTAATGATATTAGAGAACTTAAGGAAACAATTCGTTTTGTGCCCAGTAAATCAAAATATAAGGTTTTTATTATTGATGAGTGTCTTACAGAAGATCATTTTATTACATTAAGTAATGGTAAAATAAAGAAAATTTCCGAAATAAAAAATGGAGATAAAATAGTATCTGTTGATATAAAAACAGGAAATATTGTTTCTGGTAAGGTAAAAAATTGGTTTAAAAGAGAAACTAATCAAATTGTTGAGATAAAAACTCCTCAGGCTTTTCTTAAATGTACTCCTACCCATAAATTATGGGTTTCAAGAGATAGTAAATTTACATTAGTAGAAACTAAAAATCTTAAAGTAGGTGATTTTCTCCTAAGTCCCGTTTATTCACCCCATATTCAAGCAAATAATCTTACTCCCGCTCAACTTAGTTTGCTTGCTTTAATCCAATGTGATGGGCACGTGTCTAAGGACTCAATAACAATACAAGTAGAGATTCAGAAAGATAAAGATTATTTTAAAAAAGTTTTTAAAGAAGGATTAAAAGCTTGGAAAATAAAAGAGAAACCAGTAATTAAGCGAACATCCCGAGGGACAAGATTAATTAGGGTTTATTCTAAAAAATTAAAAGATACTTTAATAAAATTAGATTGTCCCCAAGGTAAAAAAGGACAAAAAATTGATATTCCAGATGTTGTTTTTCAAGCTCCTCTTAAGAGCATTAAATCATATATTGATACTTGCTTTTGTTGTGAAGGAAATGTTGATTTTGATAAAGCTCGTAATCTCTATAGATTACATTTTAATTCTAGTTCGGAAATTTTCACTAGGAAACTTCAAATTTTACTTAAAAAATTTGGGATTTCTACCAGTTTTCTAAAAATCCTAAGAGAAAAAAGAAATAAAAATCATTCTGACCAATATCGCATTTGTTTATCGCATTATAATCTTAAAATTTTTTATGAAAAAATTGGGTTATCCTTACAACGAAAGAATAAGCTATTATTAAAATGTTCATTGGAAAAAGAAAGACAAGACAGTATTCCAATTGAAAAGATAGTTTTTGAAAAACAAAATAAAATAAAATTACCATATTCGTTACTATCATCACTTGGAATCTATCCAGATTTAAGACAGCATTTATCAAGAAATACAGTAATAAATTTTATAAAAGTAGCGAATTTGCCAGAGTTAAATAAATATTTACAATTTAGATATGAAAAAATTAAAAAAATTAAAATTTTAAATAAGAAAGAACAAGTATATGATTTTACAGTAGAAAACAGTCACACCTTTATTGCTAACGGAATTTGTTCTTCAAATTGTCATCAATTAACCAGAGAAGCATCTAATGCTTTATTAAAGATTTTAGAGGAACCACCAGCACATGCCATATTTATTTTAGCTACTACTGAAATTCAAAAAATGATATCAACAATTGTTTCCAGATGCCAATCATTTAATTTTTATAAATTAGGAGCAGAAGAGATTGTGGAGAGATTAAAGATTATTTTAGAGAAAGAAAAAATAAAGTATGAAGAACCAGCTTTATTTCTAATTGCTGCCGAAGCGACTGGGTCAATTAGAGATGCCGAAAGCTTACTAGATAAAATAATTAGTTTTTCTGGTCCGGGAGAAAAAATAAAGAAAGAAACAATTATAAAGATACTAGGAAATGTTGAGAATGAAGTAATTATTAAATTTATAGGATATTTATTAGAGAAAGATGTTAAAAATGCAGTTTCCTTCCTGAATGAATCAATCGACAAAGGAGTTGATGTCCAGCAGTTTATAAAAGTATTAAATAATTATTTAAGAGAGATATTACTTTTAAAAATAGATTCAAAGTTTAAAGATTCTTTAACTCTGGTTTTATCGAAAGAAGAAAGAGAAAAAATAATAGAATTTGCTGAAAAGTTTTCTTCAGAAATGGTTTATAAATGCTTACAAGAGTTTTTAGAAGCAGAAAGTAAAATCAGATATTCTTCTATCCCTCAATTGCCAATAGAGTTGGCTATTGTAGAACTTTGCCAAAAGAAGTGAACACAGATGCCGGGTCGTCTAAAGGTAGGACAGATCCCTTTGAAGGATCCGATCTTGGTTCGAGTCCAAGCCCGGCAGCCACCTTGAGCGCAGTTCTAGCGACCGAGACGCTTAAAATTGTTTATAAAATCATGGCAGTAATAAGATATTTATTATTTTCTATAGCCAGTATTACTATATTTTTCGCTGGAATATACTTTAAGCAATATCCTCTTGTTGTAATAGTTGCAATTATTGCATTTATTTATTTAATTATAGACTACGTAAAAACTTTACAAAAAATTAATAAAAAAATTGACGGAGAAGGGATACATAGAATAATATCTTCTGATGAAGAACCAGGTGATCCAAAAGAATATAAAAAGGGTGATCTTTGGATAAGATATAAAAAATAATACCCGACCGAGACAGGTTCGAATCCTATCTCCAAAACAGGCTGGTGAGACAGCTCTGGGGAGTCGAGAGACATAAAACCAACGGGTAATTTTTTCTTTATTACATACTGATTTTTTGATAATATACAGCAACATAAAGGAGGAAATAAAAATTGCAGAAGTTAACCAGTCGGAATTAATTACGAGAATAAATTTACTTAAAGCATAGTTATGTTCGTATTAGAATTCTTAACCAAAAAAGAGATAGAGAAAATTTTTGATAAAAATAGTAAACTTGTTATAGACTATCTCTTAAAAAAAGTTTTGTTTTCCCAGCCTGAATTATTGCCAGGAGAAAAAGATGGGAATATTCAAATGACAAAAGAATTTTTGGAAAATTGGGTTGCTCAAGCACTTGATTGGAAAATAATTGGTGCTGGAAATTATCCAATTGATGTATACTCTAAAAAAGACAAAATTGGAGCAGATGTAAAATTTTTATCAGCAAAAACTAATAAAGACGGAAATTTTAGAAACGGGACATCAAATGAAACGTCATTATGCCAAAAATTTACAAGTACTGGAAAAGACCTAGATCAGCTCTTTAAACGAAAAAAGAAAAAAGCAATCTTAAATGGCTGGATAGATATTCTTATTAAAAAAAATAATATCCCTATTTCAGATTATGGATTAAAACACATTTATTATTTTATTTTTATTAGAGGTGGTCATGCAATTAATTTAGCAATCGCAAAAGTAAATAGGGATGTAATGCCAAATATAAAAATCTCTAAATTTACTGATACATCAGCATTTCTTTCTGGTTATATTGATAATAAATATGGAAATGTAAAAATTTATAAAAGCAAAAAACGTATAGAATTACGCTGTAATTCAAAAAATTTAGATAATGACAAATTGTTAATTAAATGGGATTTTAGTAAAAACCTTAAACACCAAAAACCTGTAAAACTAAGAGAGATAGTTACTAACGGGGTCAACTTCAAAAAATATATCTCACAAAAAATTAAAGAATTCTTCAATTTCTAACTATTAATAGCTTTTTTTATTTCTTTTGCAACTACTTCAATTACTGGAACGCTTACAGTGTTTCCGAATTGCTTATATAGGGCAGAATCTGAAATTTGTGGCAGTTTATAATCTTCTGGAAAACCTTGGATTCGAGCGCATTCTAAAGGAGTTAATTTTCTAATACCTTTTTTATCTATAATAATAGGCACATTGTGTCCCCCCGTGCCCATATTTGCTGTGAGTGTTGGGCAGACGTCACTCTTATTTTCGCGAACATATTGCCTACGCCATTGATATACTTTTCCTTCTTCTTTTACAAAATCTTTCAGTTTTTTATATAAAGGCTTTCCGTTATAGTAATATTTTTCTGGAATGTTTTTTTCCAGTAAATCAGTAATTTTTTTTGTCAGTCTTATTGGATTAGGAAAAGAAAATTTATCGGCATAACCTTTGTTTTTAAAACCCACAATATAGATCCGTTCTCGATTCTGTGGGACATCTCCATATTCCATACTGTTTAAGACCTTGGATTTCATATAATAGCCGAGATTTTTTAAAGTTTCTTCAATTATTCTAAAAGTTTTCCCTCCGTCGTGGCTCTTTAGATTTTTTACATTCTCAAGAAGAAAGCCCTTTGGTCTGCGAGCATCGATAATTCTTGCGATATCAAAAAATAAATTTCCGCGTCCCTTTTTATCATTAAATCCCTGTCTATATCCAGCAATAGAAAATGCTTGGCAGGGGAAACCACCAAGCAAGAAGTCAAATCTTGGCAGATCGTCTATTCCAATTTCTCTTATATCTTCAACTATAAGCTTTGACTTAGAAAAATTTAAATCATAAGTAAGCTTGCATTGTTTGTCAAAATCGTTGGCAAAAACAGTACGAAAACCAGCTTTTTCAAAGCCAATACGCATTCCTCCAATACCTGCAAAAAGATCAATAGTTCTAAGTCCGTACTCTGTCTTTTTTTCAATATTCTCTTTCGGTTTATTAGAAATATTGCTTATTACTTGGATAACGACACCTCTTATCTCAACTTCCTTTCTGAATAAAGGTAGCATGTTCGGGTTTCTTGGCTCAAGACGAAATCTGTTTTTATCCCTATAAAGTTTTTTTAGAGTTGCTTTATTGTCATCAATGACTGCTACAACTGTTTGTCCGTTTTCCGCAACAGATTGTTTTTTAATTATCACGATATCGCCATCGAAAATACCTTCATTGATCATGCTTTCTCCAACAACGCGAAGGGCATAATAGTTTTTTGAATTTTTAATAGCAGGATTTAGTATAGGGACAGTCTCCCAAAAGTCCTCAATGGCTTCTATAGGTTGTCCAGCAGCTATTTTGCCTACAATTGGGATATCAATAATTATCCTTATTTCTTTTTTCAAAATAATTCCTCGAGCAGAATTTTTATTTCTTGAGAGATAGCCTTTTTCTTTTAGTGTATTTATGTGTTCGTG
>CAZOJF010000030.1:0-4717 GCA_964580085.1 uncultured Candidatus Saccharibacteria bacterium
ACCAACAAATCAAAAATTTTAATTCTCTAACCAATGAAGAATGAGAAATAATAAGGGCATGAATTATTGTTAATATTTCATTTAATTTTAAATCCTTTGAAGACGAAAGTGTTTTTAGAGCAACATCAAAAAATAAACTTATATCTCGTGTATAAAATACTCCTTTTGTATGAACTCCATGAACTAACTCCGAAAATCTGTTTTCTCGTTCTTCAACAAATTTTGATTGAAAAGAAGAATATTTTTTACCACTTTTGTATTTATACCAACCCAAAAAGAAAACACTTCTATTTTGAGCAAAAGAATAAAGGAATTCTATCCAACTTGCTAGTTTTTTAGCTTCATCTTCTGTTTTTGTTTTAATAAAACATTTTGCTGTTTTCCAACCGCCAGCACGATGATATGGTTTTGAGAATTTTGTTCTATTTTTCTCAAATTCTTCAGCAAATTTTAAGGGAATTATTTTAATTCCCAATTCTATATTTTCATACTTTTTCCCTTTCGGAATATATAAATTGTAGAAGTCAAAAACATAGGTGTTTGACATTTTATCTAAATCTCCAAAACCTTCCAACTGGATAAATCATTTGGATTATATTCATATTTTTCTTTATCGTTAAATCTCCATGTTCCATTTACAAAAATAGCAATTCCACCAATTAATTTTTTACTTTTGTTTTTCTTAATATATTCTTGTAATCCTTTTGCTCTTGTTCCTGCATCTTTTGCAGTCATTCCGCCTTTTGTATCAAATAACCCAATACTTCCATCTTTAAACTTAATAATGAAATCCACATAAAAAGCTCGTTCTATTCCATTATCATCAATATATGGAACTGCAAAATACTTTATTTCACTCTCACCATTCTTAAACCACCATTCAATTTTATTAGAATTGTCTAACAATTCCATAAATAATTGTTCAGGTTGGCTTGGTTTTCTTGTATAAAATGGTTTCATTATAGAACTTGGATAAGATTCTCTTTTGTATTTGCTATTATAACTTACAATAATTGGAACTTCCCATTTTAGGACATCTTTCTTTTCTCTTTTTTCATTTATTTGTTCAACAATATCCACCTTATATTTTTCTTTGGATAAATTAATCATATCCACAAATGCCTGAACATTTTCTTTACCTAATACAATTCTTTGAACTTTTGGATCATATTTTTGTAGTTTATACTTTTGTTTGAAAAAATTGTATATTGCTGTTTTCATCCTATCGCTTGAATCGGATGGAGCATAAGGAGTACAATTATCGCTTATGAATTTATCAAATCTTTGTTGCAATTCTAATTCATTAAGTTTAACATTAATTTGACCTTTATGTTCTACTTCTCCTTTTTTATCTATATCCACAATTTTACCATCTGCAATAATTGGACTTACAATTTTTGAAGGACTAACAGTTATCTTTTTCTTTAAATTATTTTTTTCTGCAATCTTCATAAATATTTTTCCAAATTCTCCAGAAAGTCTTGTCCTTTCTCTTTGTCTTTTAAGAAAAACAGAGGGTAGAGAAATATCCTTATATTTTGTTTTATCTCTCTTTGATTCATAAATTGTAACATAATCTTTTGCGTAATCTTCAGTAATTTCTATATTTGGCAAATTTGTAAATACAAAACCTTTATTCAAATCTTCAGAATTATAATATTCAAATTCAGGCATCCTCATAATTCTACCCATTGTTTGAATTGTAAAAGTAAAACTTTTAGATTCTCTAAATATTGTTAAAATTGAAGCTCTTGGACAATCCCAACCTAAAGCGATAGCTTGTTTGAAAACCAAAATTTCAACTTCGTTATCGTTCTTTTCAATATTAGCAAGATTATCTGTTTTTTCTTCTGAAAGCCAAATAGCAAGTTTCCCGTTTTCTTCCGTAATCTTAAACTTATCTTTAAGAATTTTTAAAACATCATCTTTCTTATTAATAAGATTACTTCTTTTATCTGGGAGTTGAATTAAAACAAGAGGATTAATCTCTGACTTTTCTTTTTTGTATAATTTAACCAATTCTTCCCTTTTCTTTAATGCTTGTTCAATAATTAATTCATCTGAACTTTTTGTATCAACTTTAAGTCCTATAAATTCAGGATTAATAGAAATTTCAGATTTAATCATTTCTTCGGCTTTTACATCAGATAAAGATATTCTTTCAATTTCAGAAACATTTTCTTTTAAATGTGGAGTTGCAGAAACCTCAATTGTAACTGTCGGACAAATTGTTTCAATTAATTCTCTTGATTTTTCAGATTTGGCTGTATGATGGCTTTCATCAATAACAAGAATAATTTCCCTATCTTCTTCTTTCGTATTCTCAACAATACAATTTAGATTATTATCTTGTTCGTTATCTTTAACATAAAGATTAATGTCTTTTTTATTGATACTATGCCAATTTAAAAATAAGATTTCATTTTCGCCAATTTTTTTATCTTCTAAATCTTCAAAATATGAACATTGAATTAATCTGTCATCTTCGTAATATTTCTCTAATTTCTCTTTACTTTGTTCATGTAATTGTCTTACAGAAACCCAAATAAAAGAATATCTTTTATGATTGTCTTTTACTAATTGTTTTAACATTTCAGAAACCATAACCGTTTTACCGCTTCCTGTTGGAGATTGAAAAACTACAATTTCATTTTCAGAACTTTTTAAAAGATTTTGAACTTTACCTTTAAGACTTTTAACTGCCCTACTTTGATAATCTTTTAATTCTATCATTTGAATATCCTCTTGTAAACATTTAATATAACTGCTGGAATTGGTTTTAATTCAACTAATTCTTTTACGTCTTCAAATTCTTCTTCTCTTGCACTTTCATCAAGAGAGAAAACAAAGACAATTATTTTTTTATTTAATTTTTTAGCTTCTTGCTTAAATGTCTCAATTCCTTCATCATCGTAAATTATTCCTAAATATTTATCTTTACCATTCTTGAAAATTTTAAATTCATTTCCTTTTTTAACTTCATCAAAACAATCTTCTTTTAAGCAAAGCATTTCTGTTGATTTATCAACCAACATTCTTTTATTTTTATCAGTTGGCTCAGCATCTACAAAATCAGTCTTAAAATATTTTAATCCACTTGGTTTATTGCTTACTAATTTACCCTTGGCTTCTTTTTCTAATCTCTGAATAACTTTTTGAATTCTAGGATAACAAATATCTGTAGAAATTTTAAGACCACTTCCATTATTATCTTGATTATCTGTACAAAGAATAAATTGTCTATTTCCGTTATCTTCAGTATTTAAACTTAAAACTGCCTGTCCAGTAGTTCCAGAGCCTGCAAAGAAATCTAATACTAAAGCATTTTTTTTAGAACTTTTCGATACAACATATTTTATCAATTCTATAGGTTTTGGATTTGAAAAAATATCCTTTTTTCCAAAAAGTTTTGTTAATTGGTTTGTTCCATCGGTTGTAGTCGCTAAATCATAAAGAATACTCCTTTCTTTGATTTTTTTAACTTTACCCTCTTCAAAATATACTTTTTCATATCCTATCCATTTATTGTTTCTTTTTTCCCAATGGATTAGTTCATTCTTAAATATTCTTGTCATCCTATCTTTACCAACTCTCCATCTACCTTCTGAGCCATCAGGGGCAATTGGATAAATCTTTTTTTTATCTGGAGAAGTTATAGGGAAATACATTTTTGGTCTATCTTCTCTCCTTGCAGTATTGCCCCATTTAGCCAATTTTACTGTAACATATTTGCCCCGTTCGTCCTCTTTATTGAAAGATTCTTTAGTTATTTCAACAACATCATCTAACCAATTAAACAATTTTGATTTTCTATATACAAGAATATATTCATGTTCTGTTACAAAATGTAAGTCTGTTTGTCCGCCACCTTGTTTTTTTCTCCAAATTAAATTACCTACATAATTTTTATCTCCAAAAATCTCATCACAAAGAAGTTTTAATTGTGCAAATTCATTGTCATCTATGGAAATAAAAATTGCACCTGACCGTTTAAGTAAATTTTTACATAACATTAATCGTTTATACATAAATGAAAGCCACTTACTATGCCTATAACTATCTTCACTATCAATATATCTATCATTATATACAAAATCTTTATTTCCTGTATTATATGGCGGATCGATGTATATTACATCGACTTTTCCTTTATGAGTATAATTTAAAACAGATAAAGCATGATAATTATCTCCTTCAATTAAAGTATTAATTGGCTTTTCTGTATTTCCTTGTATTTCTTTTTTAGTATATTCTTCTAAATATGGCAATTTAACTTTACATAATTCAGCAACTTTTTCAGTTTTATCTTCCCAAAGAATCCCATATTTTTTTCTCTTTCTGAGTTTAGTAACTTCTTTAATCAATTCAGTTTTAGACCATTCGGTTAAATTATTTTGTACCATATTTTAAACCTTATCTTCCTCTTTTTTTAATTCTTTTTCCGCAAAAATCTCAAATTGGCGAGAAATAATTAAACCTTTATTTTTACAATGTGCCTTATATTTATCATACAAATCTTCATCAACTTTCAAAGTAATGTTTTTACTTGCCATAATCAAATAAATGTTTACACAGCTTTATAAATATTGCTAAAACAAATGTTCTTTTAAAAAAAGAACCAAAAAGCCCCTCCTAAAAAACAAAAAAAGAATTGTCCCCTTGATTCTTGTTCTTGATGTATCGCATTCGCTCATTCGATAGAACGCCACTAAAAATT
>CAZOJF010000031.1:0-4652 GCA_964580085.1 uncultured Candidatus Saccharibacteria bacterium
TGCTTTTTTCATCTTTGGAAATTTGTTTTTTTACTTTTGTAAAAAGTTTTGATTGCCGCATATATTTATTTTAAAATAATCCGATTATATCTTTTATAGTGACAAAAAGCATCAATCCCAATAAAAGACCAAAGAAAACTAATGTAATTTTCTGTTCTGTTTTTGGATTTATTGGTTTGCCTTTAATCTTTTCTATCCCCAGAAATAATAGTTTGCCCCCATCCAAGGCTGGAATAGGTAAAATATTAAATACAGCTAACCAGATCGATATCATACTTAAAAACATCAAAAAGTTAACTAAGCCATGATCAAAGGCATCAGTCATCATTTTGCCTATGCCTATAGGACCAACAAACTTTACCCCTTGTGTTTCTTCTCCTTGAATTGCATTTTTAAAAATTGTTCCAAACATAATTGGGATAGCAATTGTTTGCTTTGCTGTAATAGAAATGCCCTGAACAGGAGCACTATACCAAGGATATTTTATGTTAGCAACTCTAGTTAAGGCTACTCCAATTACTCCTTCATCTTTATTTAGATCAGAACCAACAGGAGTTAAATTAATATCTAACATATCTTCTCCTCTTTTGATATTAAGAGTTATTTCTTTATCTTTATTTGTTTTAATAAATTCTTGAAATTCTTCCATTTTATAAAAGCTTTCTATCTTATCCCCCATTTTTATTTCCGCCAATGCAGCAGGAAAATCGTCAAATACTTGTGTAATCATAATTTCTGCATTTTGTGATCCTTCCCAATTATCAGGAACAGATGTAGGAATTCCCCAAAAAAACGCTATAGAAGTCAAAATAACTATAGCAATAATCCAAAAAAATCCAACTCCTCCAAAAATAATTAAACTTCTTTGCCAAATTGGTTTTTGGGAAAAACTCTTAGAATCTTCAATATTTTCTTCTTCTCCTTTTATTCTAACGAAAGCACCAAATGGTAAAAGATTTAAGGAATAAATAGTTCCTCTAATTTTTCTTCCAAAAATTCTAGGAGGATAACCAACGCCAAATTCTTCAACATCTACCCCAAACTTCTTGGCTATTAAAAAATGTCCAAGTTCATGCAAAACCATTAAGCCTATTAAACAAAAGAAAATGATTAGAATAGTAAAAAACATAAAGGTAATATAAAATTATTATGATTGAATTTCTTTTTTCTTTCTCTCTGTTATCTCTTCTATTTTTTCGTTATATTTATCAACTAGTTTTTGAAGTTCATCTTTAGCTTTGAATTTATCGTCTTCTCTAATCTCGCTCTTTTTAAAATTATCTTGAATCTTTTTCCAAATTTCCTCTCTAAAGTGTCTGATTGTTTTACGAGCATTTTCTTTTTTCTCTGCTAATATGTGAATTAAATTATCTCTATAATCCTGAGAAAGCGCTGGGCTAGATAATCTAAGTCCTTCTTTCGACACTACTGGATTCATTCCTAAATTAGAATTATTAATCGCTTTTTCAATTGGTTGAATGTACAGTTTATCCCATGGTTGAATTAACATACTCCCAGAAGAAATTAAAGAAATTGTTCCTAATTCTCTTATGGTAAGTTCATTTTCGTCAATCTTTACTTTAATATTTTCAACTAAAGAAGGAGAAAGTGAAGATGTCCGAATTTTCATTACTTCTCCCTCTAAAAAAGTAATAACTTTTTGAAAATCAGATTCTACTTTTTGAATAATTTCTTGGTAATTAGACATATGATTAATTGTTAATTAATGGATCTGGTAAATTTAGTAATAAAGTTTCCAACGCTAACTTTTTATTAATATTTGTTTTTATTAGTAAATAATTTAGTTCTTCGCTTAATTTTATAATTTCTTGTATTTTTTTAATAGAAAAATTGTTTTTAAATTTATCTCCTATTGCTCTCCCCGAAACTTTAGATAATAAAATTAATCTAAAATATCTTAAAAAAATATCTACAAATTCTTTTGAATTATCTTTGTCTAAAAAATCATTTATGTATTTAAATCTAGAGGCAATATCAGATTCAATAATATTTTTTATATCATTAAACATTTTCCATAACTGACTCATTTTCTCAGAATCTTGAAGTAAATTTACAGCTCTTCCTGGTTTTCCTTCTGAAATAAATATCAATTTTTCAAGTTCCGAAACAGAAGCTTTCCCCTTTAAAAAGTCTCTCATTTCTTTTTTAGACAGTGGATAAAATCTTAAAGATTGGACTCTGGAAATGATTGTTTCTAGTAATATTTCTGGTTTTGAAGAAATAAGAATAATAATGGTTTGCCTTCTTGGTTCTTCTAATGTTTTTAAAAGACGATTTTGAGCAGAGATCGTCATTTTTTCCGCGTCATCTATAATTGCTATTTTATAAGGAGCAGAAAATGGCTTTAGAGATAGTTTCTTTTGCATGCCTTCTATCTGCGAAATCCCAATAGATAATTCTGGTTTAATTATTATGATGTCCGGAGTATCTTTTTTTTGTTTATTAATTAATTGGGCAAATTCTAAAGCTATTTCTTTTTTGCCTAGGGCGTCCAAGCCAGAAAATAAATAGGCATGAGATATTTTTGAATTATTCAGTGATTTTTTCAAAAATTCTCTTTGATTTTTATGACCAACTATTACCATTTATTTTTTACTCATTATACTTCTTTTGTAAGTATCCAGATTTTCAATTACTACTCCTGTACCCTTAACAACACAATACAATGGCTCATCTGCTCTAAAGCAAGGAACTCCTGTTGCTTCAGCAATAATTTCATCCATATTTCTTAACATAGACCCCCCACCAGCGATAATCATGCCTTTGTTCATAACATCTGCTGATAATTCAGGCGGAGTATTTCTTAAAACCTGTTTTACTGTATCTATAATTTCCTTAAGAACATCTTGAAGAGCTTGAGCAGTTTCATTTGAAGAAACTTTAATATTGCGAGGCAATCCAGAAATTAAATCTCTTCCTCTGACATCTAAAAATTGTTCTTTCTTTTTGGGCAATGCTGTTCCAATCTTTATTTTTACCTCTTCGGCTGTTTGAGTCCCAATTGCTAAATTATATTTTTTCTTTATATATTCTGCTATAGCTTCATTCATTTTATCTCCTCCTATTCTTACTGAGCTTGAGGTAACTATGCCCCCTAATGAAATTACCGCTATTTCTGATGTGCCACCACCGATATCAATAATCATATTACCTTCGCAAGAATTAATTGGAATACCAGCTCCAATAGCTGATAGAATAGGCTCTTTAGCCACAAATGCTGCCTTTGCTCCTGAACTTAATGCCGCTTCTATAACTGCTCTCCTTTCTGTTGAGCTGCTACCAGCTGGGACAGAAATAACAAGTTCGGGCTTAAAAAGTCTAAATTTACCCTGGGCTTCTGTAATAAAGTGTTTAAGCATGGCTTGAGTTACTCTATAATCAGAAATGACTCCATCTTTTAAGGGACGATAAATTTGGATAAAATCAGGAGTTCTACCAATCATCATTTTTGCTTTTAGTCCTACTGCTAAAATTTTATTCTCCGCAGGAGCTATAGCCACGACTGATGGTTCCTCCAAAACTATTCCTTTGCCCGGAACAAAAACTAAAGAATTACATGTCCCAAGATCAATTGATATTTTAGTTACAAACATATTTAAAAATAATCAATTATTTTAATTACTAACTCTTTTAATATCAGCCCCTATTTTTTGTAATCTCTCTTCAATTTTTTCATATCCTCTATCTATCTGATTAATATTTTCAATTGTGGTTTGGCCTTTAGCCATTAACCCCGCTATTACTAAACTAGCTCCTGCTCTTATATCCCATGAATTAATTTTCATACCTCTTAATGGGGTTTGACCGAAAACAAAAGCTCTATGAGGGTCAACTCTTTCTATATCTGCCCCCATTTTTCTAAGTTCATCAACATAACTGAATCTATTAGGATACAAGGGATCATGAATTAAACTTTTTCCTTTGGCCTGGGTTAATAATGGTACCACAATTGGCAATAAATCTGTTGGAAAACCTGGATAAGGAAGGGCCTGGACCCGTACTGAATTTAAGTTGTTTGTCTTCCAAACTTTAACTGAATCATTCATTTTTTCAAATCTTACTCCTATTTCTTTCAATTTTGCTAAAAAAAGATCTAAATGTTCAGAAATTATATTATTTATTTTGATGTTTTCTCCCACAACAGCACCTATACTAATAAATGTCCCCGCTTCAATATAATCAGGAATAAGTTTATGTTCCACTCCTTTCAACTTTTCTACTCCTTTAATTTTTAGAGTATGAGTCCCAAGTCCTTTTATGTCTGCCCCCATATTATTCAACATCTTGATAAGGTCCTGAACATGGGGCTCACATGCTGCTCCTTTTATTATGGTTTCTCCTTTAGATAAAGTAGCAACCATTATTAAGTTCTCTGTAGCTGTGACGCTAAATTCTGATAAAACAACTTCTTGGGCCCCAAGTTTTTCAGAATTAAAACAATAAAATTCTCCTTGTTCCTCAAACTCAACCCCTAATTTCCTAAGCGCTTCTAAATGAGTAGTTATTGGCCTTAGTCCAATTCTATCTCCCCCTGGTCTGGAAATCTTAAATTTTTTGAATTTTGGTAAAAGGGCTCCTATTAAAAGTACAGAAACTCTTGTTTTAGACATTTTTTCAAAATCCATCTTCTC
>CAZOJF010000032.1:0-4277 GCA_964580085.1 uncultured Candidatus Saccharibacteria bacterium
AAAGGAGAAAAAGATACTCTCCAAAATAAAATTTATATTTTAAGAAATACAATAAAAAATTTAGATTCTCAGATATATCAAGGAAATATAATGATTAAAGATCTTTCAGGTCAAATTTATAGTACGCAGGGATCAATTGATCAAACCAATTTAAAGATTGATGAAATTAAAAATAATTTATCCAATATTTTGCAATTACAATACGAAAGTGATCAACAAAGTCCGACGGTCATATTATTAAAAAATGAAACCTTTACAGATTTCTTGAACGAGTTGATGGAGTTAGAGAGATTAAGTCTAAAAACTAGAGAATTTTTAAAAAATATTAAAGATTTGAAAATTAGTTTGGTTTCTCAAAAAGATGAAATGGATGGAGAGAAAGATGACTTAGAGAATGTAGTCATGATCCAAGGCATTAAAAAACAAGAAAATGTCCAAACAAGACAAGAACAGGAAAGTGTTTTAAAAATGACGGAAGCAGAATATCAAAAGCAACTTAAAGAAAAAGCAGAAGCAGAAAAAAAAGTCGCTGAAATAACAAGCAGAATCTTTGAGTTAATTGGGGTACCAGAGAAGCTAACCTTTGGAAAGGCCCTAGAAATTGCTAAATATGTAGAAAGCATAACAGGAGTTAGATCTGCCTTTTTATTGGCAATAATCACCCAAGAATCGGCGTTGGGTAGAAATGTCGGTCAGTGCTATTTAAAAAATTCATCAACAGGAGAGGGGGTAAGAATTTATAATAATGAAAACGTCTCGCGTGTAATGAATCCGTCAAGAGATGTAACTCCTTTTTTAAAAATTACAGAAGAATTGGGTCGGGAACCTAAAAATACTCCAGTTTCTTGCTGGATACCAATGTACTATAAGGGGAAACCATACGGTTGGGGAGGAGCAATGGGACCAGCTCAATTTATTCCCTCTACATGGGTTTTATATAAAGACAAACTAAAGACAATTATTGGAAAGCCGGCAGATCCTTGGGATGTAAAAGATGCTTTCTTAGCCTCAGGTTTGCTTTTAGGAGATAACGGAGCAGCGCTTAATGAGTGGAAAGCAGCTATGAGGTATTTTTCAGGGTCTTCTTGGACAAAATATGAAGAAAGCTATGGAAATTTGGTAATTGCTCGGACTAATTGTCTCCAAACTTTTATTGACTATGGCACGATAACTGCTAGATGCGATAAGTTAATTTTTATTCCAAAGTAAGGTAATAATTATAGAGAAAAATAAAAAAATACGGGTTTTTAGCCCGTTTTTTAATTTAATATTTATTTTTTTAACGAAGAGCTTTAATAATTGGTCTTAAGTTCCCCGACATTATCTTTTCTATATTATAAAACTTTTTGTTAATACGATGATCAGTAACTCTATCTTGGGGAAAATTATAAGTCCTGATTTTTTCTGACCGGTCAGCATTACCAATTTGTTGTCTTCTTTCTCCGGATATTTTATTTTCTATTTCTTTTCTTTCTTGTTCAAAGAGTCGCGCTTTCAAAATTTCCATAGCAGCTTTTCTATTTTCTTCAAGATTTCTTGTGGTTTGAGATGTAACAATTATTCCACTTGGAGCATGAGTTAAACGGATAGCAGTTTGACGTTTATTAACATTTTGCCCTCCAGGACCAGATGATTTAAAGAAATCCATTTTAATGTCAGAAGATTTTATTTGTATTTGTGTTGTTTCTGGTTTTTCCAAAACAGCCACAGAAACAGTTGAAGTATGTATTCTATTTGCCTTTTCTGTTTTGGGAACTCTTTGGACACGGTGAACACCTCCTTCGTGTTTCATTTTTAAGAAAGCATCTTTCCCTTTTATTTCAAAAGTAATTTGTTTAAGTCCCCCAAATTCTGATTGGTGAGAATCTAAAACTCTTGTTTTCCAATCTTGGGTTTCAGCATATCGGGAATACATTTTAAATATATCCTGTGCAAAAAGGGCGGCTTCTTCGCCGCCAGCGCCTGCTCTTATTTCTATAATAATGGAAGACATATTACTTTTTTTTCTTGGCTAATCTTTGTCTAAACTTTTGGACTTGTCCAGCAGTATCAACTATTCTCTCTCCGCCAATATAAAAAGGATGGCATTTTGAACAAATTTCAGTTTCAATTATTTCTTTTGTTGAGCCAATTTCAAAAGTGTTTCCACAAGCACAATGGACTTTTGCTTTTTCAAAATATTTAGGGTGTATGTTTTTCATCTTTTACATAATAGCATCAGGGACTTGAAAAATCAAGAGCAATGTTGTAAGATACTATTATAATTAATTAATATATGAGTATTATAAAGAAAAACAATTTTAATATTGATAGCGACGAGATGATGAAAGCTGGAGTCCATCTTGGGCACAGAGTGTCTAGGCTTCATCCTAAAATGAAGGATTATGTTTTTGGAGTTAGAAATACAATCCATATTATTGATTTAGAAAAAACAGTTGTCGAATTTGAAAGAGCATTAGATTTTATAAAAGAGTTAGTTAAAAAACAAGAAACAATTCTTTTGGTAGGGACTAAAACTCCTTTAAGGAAGTTAACCAAAGAAATAGCAAATGACTGCAATATACCTTATGTTAGCGAGAGATGGCTGGGAGGAACATTTACGAATTTTAAAATTATTTTAAAACGAATGAAATATTTTAAAGAGCTAGAAAGAAAAAAGAAGGAAGGGGAATTGGATAAATATACCAAAAAAGAAAGAAATGAATTTGACAAAGAATTGAACAAATTAGAGTTAAAATTTGGGGGAATAAAAAATCTAGAAAAAATCCCAGAAGCAGTTTTTGTTTGTGATGTTAAAAAAGATATCTTGGTTATAAAAGAAGCGATTGCTAAAGGTATAAAAATTATAGCTATCACCGATACAAATGTTGATCCCAGCTTAATTGATTACCCTATTCCAGCGAATGATGATGCCATAACTTCTGTTAGATATATTTTGGAAAAAGTTAAACAAGTAATTTTAAGTTCTAAGCCTAAAAAATAAAAATATGGTAGATATTGATAAAATTAAACAACTTCGTCAACAAACAGGTATCGGTTTTTCAGAATGTCAAAAAGCATTAGAGCAAGCTAATGAAGATATTGAAAAAGCTAAAAGTATATTAAGAGAGAAAGGAAAACAAATAGCCGAAAGTAAATTCTTAAGAAAAACAGAGCAGGGGATTGTGGAAAGTTATTTACACCCGGGAGGTAAAATCGGGGTGCTGATAGAAATTTGTTGTGAATCAGATTTCGTAGCCAAATCCCCAGATTTTAAAAAATTAGCTCATGAAATTTGTTTACAGATTACCGCTATGAAACCTTTATTTTTAAATGCAGATGAAATTTCGGAAGAGTTTTTAGATGGAGAGAAAAAGATTTATAATAAACAATTTGAAGGTTCTGGAAAGCCACAAGAAATGATTGACCAAATTATTGAAGGTAAATTATCAAAGTATAAAAAAGAAGTTTCTCTTTTAGATCAGCTTTGGATTAAAGATACAACAAAAACAATTAAAGATTTAATTTTTGAATATAGTTCAAAACTAGGAGAGAATATTACTCTTAAGAGATTTGTTAGATACGAAATATAAATCTAAGCCGAGATAGCTCAATGGTAGAGCAACGCTTTTGTAAAGCGTAGGTTGGGGGTTCGAGTCCTCTTCTCGGCTCATATTTGACTTGACATTAAGAATAAAATAAGTAAAATAAGAATACGGAAATAAAGAGTTCTTTCCAACTTCATTTTATTAGATATTGTTTTATCTAATCTTGTGAACTTTATTAAAGCTAGATTATATTTAATAAAGTAAATATTGTTTTTTCTAGTTTATTTTTTGTCCGCTGAAATAATCGGACGAGTTTCTTTGAGAGTTTGATCCTAGCTCAGGATGAACGCTGGCGGCGTGGATAAGGCATGCAAGTCAAACGATCCATCTTCGGATGGGTAGTGGCAAACGGGTTAGTAACACGTAGATGACATACCCCAAAGTCCCGCATAACTCGTTGAAAGGCGAGTTAATTCGAGATAGTCTAATAATTGTAAAAATTATTAGTAAAGTGATACTTTGTATTTTCGCTTTGGGAATGGTCTGCGGCCTATCAGCTTGTTGGTGAGGTAATGGCTCACCAAGGCAATGACGGGTAGGGGGTGTGAGAGCACGGCCCCCAACAGAGGCACTGAGACACGGGCCTCACTCCTACGGGAGGCAGCAGTCGAGAATCTTCGACAATGGGCGAAAGCCTGATCGAGCGACGCCGCGTGCAGGAATAAGACCTTCGGGTTGTAAACTGCTTTA
>CAZOJF010000033.1:0-4267 GCA_964580085.1 uncultured Candidatus Saccharibacteria bacterium
AACTTCTGTTTAAATTCTTTAATTTTTTCTTCTTCGCAAATCTCCTTAAGGGTAGATTGAAAATCACTCCAGGTAGCCACTATTTCAATTTCGATTTTGCCATCTGTTTTTTGTCCAATCTCTTTTATAAAGGAAAACCCGTTTTTCAGAATACGATTTATATATCCCTCATTTACTGCAACAGTTCCCAATTTCATTGGAATGATATTACATTCCAGACTCATAACTTTTTCTATAACCTGTTGATGCTCAAGTAGTACTCTAGCCATTTTTTCTTTAGGAATATTATCACAGTCTATTATGTCTGATTCTTTTACTACAGCTGAAACATCATTATGTGAGATCAACTCAATCCCTGCAATTTTGAGTTCATCGACTTTATCAATGATTTGCCCTGGCAAAATACCATATATATATTTCCCTTTTCTAATCATGATTTTTATTCTCCTTAATTTATCTTTTCTGTCCTTTTACTATTTTAAAAGCTTCAGACAAATGTTTTTTATTTATAATAAAATCTTTATCAGTATATTTAGTGTTTTTATTTTTTTTAAGTTTTTCTATGAATTCACGGATTGCCAGCATCGATGCCTTTCGACAGATAAGTTCGATATCCGCTCCGACCATATTTTCTGTAAGTTCTGAAAAATGTTTTAAATCCACATCTTTAGCAACTGTTTTATTTTTTGTGTGAATCTTAAATATATTTTCTCTCGTTTTTTTATTAGGGCGGGGCATTTCGAGCAAAAGATCAAACCGACCGCTTCTCAATAATGCCGGATCAATCAGATCCAGTCTGTTTGTTGCAGCCAAAACCATAACGCCTTTGAGTTCCTCTATACCATCCATTTCCGTAAGAAACTGGCTTATCACACGTTCTGTCACATGAGCATCGGTAGAACTCGAGCCCCTTTTGGGGACAAGGCTGTCAATTTCATCAAGGAAAAGTATTGTTGGTGCGGCCTGCTTTGCTTTTTTGAAGATTTCCCTGACTCCACGCTCAGATTCCCCAACATAACGGTTGATAAGTTCGGGTCCTTTTATAGAAATAAAGTTAACACCGCTCTCATTTGCTACAGCTTTAGCCATGAGAGTCTTTCCGGTTCCGGGAACACCGTGAAGTATAATTCCTTTTGAAGGAGACGTGTCAGCTTTAGTAAAAATATCAGAATATTTTAAGGGCCATTCAACTGCTTCCTTTAATTCTTCTTTGATATTATCCGCACCGCCTACATCGTCCCATTTTACATTGGGAACTTCTACAAAGACCTCTCTGATTGCAGACGGTTCCACCTCTTTCATTGCTTCATAAAAATTGTCCATAGTAATTTCGAGTGACATAAGAGTGCCATAAGGAATATCAGCCATTTCAAGATCTATTTTTGGAAGAATTTTTCTGAGAGAAACCATAGCTGCTTCTCTAGCCAATGCTTCCAAATCAGCGCCTACAAAACCGTGTGTTATCTCAGCTAATTTTTCTATGCTTACATTTTCTGCAAGCGGCATACCTCTGGTATGAATTTGGAGAATCTGCAATCTGCCAATTTTATCCGGAATGGAAACAGATATTTCTCTGTCAAATCTTCCGGGTCTTCTTAATGCTGAATCTATAGTATTTGGAATATTAGTCGCGCCGATTACAATAACATGACCACGGGATTCCAATCCGTCCAACAGTGACAGAAGTTGTGCGACAACTCGTCTTTCTACCTGTTTTTCTCCCCCCATATCTTCACGTTTTGGAGCGATGGCATCAATTTCATCGATAAAAATAATTGCGGGAGCATGTTTTTGAGCGTCTTCAAAAACACTTCTGAGACGCCCCTCGCTTTCCCCATAAAATTTGCCCATTATTTCAGGCCCGGATATATGAGTGAAATAAGCATCTGTTTCATTGGCCACTGCTCGTGCAATTAAGGTTTTACCTGTCCCGGGAGGGCCGTATAGAAATACACCTTTGGGCGGTTCAATTCCAAGCCTTTCGAAAACTTGTGGAAATCTTAGAGGAAGTTCAATCATCTCCCTTATTCTTTGAAGCTGGTGGCTAAGTCCTCCAATATCTTCATAGGAAACCGCTGAAGACCTGTCTTTTCCTCCTGATTCCTCCTTTATTGATTTCATCTTAATCAAAGTTGTGCTGTTTATTTGAACAACACCTTCAGGGGATGTATCAACTACCTTGAAATCCCTGCTTTTAGAACCGAAGAGAGTTGCTCTGACAACGTCATCTTTTGTTATTGCGAGACCTTCTATGAGAGAGCCGATATATTTAGCATCATCAGTACTCCCCAGACCGCTATAAACGCTTAACGGCTTTAAAGTGATTTTTCCCGCAGTACTATATTCAGCAGGATGAATTTTAAGTTTTTCATCAAGACCGACATCTGCATTTTTACGGATTATCCCATCTATCTGAATAATTTTATTGCCTCTGTCGTCTGAATAGCAAGGCATTACCTTAACCGCTGTTTTTCTCTTGCCTTCCAGTCCGACAATATCCCCAAGACTTAAGCCAAGCTTTTTCATATCTTCAGGATCTATTCTGGCAATACCTCTTCCCACATCTCTTGATAATGCTTCCTGAACTTTTAATGTTAATAATTTTGAATTATTGGTCATATTTTTAACTCTTTCCATTATTACAAATTATATTTTGAACTATTGTTTTACCCGAAAATTAATCCTTTTATATTGTTAAGAGCATCCAAACCTCTGACTTCTTTATGTTGCCGTGGAATTTGAATTATTTCCATATCGCCAAATTTGTCTTTAATCTGATCCATATATACCTGCTGCTGTGCTTTTCTGTCCCGGCAGAACTGGCAACCGTCAGATTCCAAAACATTATTAACAGCTATTCTTTTTATGTTAAGTTCGAATTTTTCAAGATCTTTAATTAAACGTTCGGTTTCCACTATCGGCATAGCTTCAGGAATTGTTACCGGGATGAATTCGCACTTTGTTTCATCTTTGAGTAATTTTTCAATTCTTTTAATCATTTTTTTCAGATCCATAAGAAAATCATCACTTTTATCAGGGATATATTTTCCTTTAAATCTTTTAACCATAAATCTGTATTTCCAACGCATTTTGGACATGACTTTAATCCAGTCATCAATAAGATGAGGAGACGCTAAAAGCTTAAGAGCATGTCCTGTTGGAGCAGTATCAACTACATATTTGTCAAATCTGTCTTCTTCAATAAGATCAACAATCGTTTTGAACCCCATCAGTTCATCCATTCCCGGAATAGGAAGTTGGAACATTGATTCAATGTCTTCCTTATCCAGATTAGTTGCAGTATCCATCAGTTTCTTTATTTCATAACCATATTCATCTTTAAAATCGTTGAGTTTTTTATCAGCATTAACTTCAAGAGCAAAGAGATTCGGTATACTTTTTATTTTTACTATTTCACCTCCCAGTTTCTGTCCTAAACTATCCCCCAGTGAGTGAGCCGGATCTGTGCAAATCACCAAGGTTTTTTCTCCCTGTGAAGCGAAATAAAGGCTGGAACTCGATGCGCAGGTAGTCTTTCCTACGCCGCCTTTTCCTCCGAACATTATAAGCTTCATATATAAACCTTTATTTTTTTATATTAATTTCAAGAATTCCATTTTTATAAGTATAATTCATATTCTCCGGTTTTAATGATTCAGTTTCAAGTAAAACTTCTTTGTGATACTTTTTTATTCCACATTCAGCTGTAATTTCCAGAATATCTTTTTCCAGTTCAATCTTTATATCCTCTTTTTTTACACCGGGCATTTCCACAATAACCATAACCTTGTCTTTTTCATCAAATATATCTGTCATAGGCTCTCTGACTTCTTCAACTTTCGGCCCTTTGGGAGTTTTCTTAATATTGCCAAAAGGTTCAACAACAGTTTTCCCGCCTGTTGCGGATTTTACGGAAAAACCATAAACACCTTTCATTCCTTTTTTCATGGAGCTTAAGTCAATATTGCCTTCTTTTTTTATTTCTCCTCCTGATTCCTGTAGTTTCTCGGCAAGATTAACCAGTTTTCCTATTCCCTCAAATAATCCGCCTAAACCAAAATCAAGATCCAGCCCATTTTTTTCTTTTTTATCTGCCATTGTTTACTCCTGTTATTATAAGTTTATTTTAATACTGTATTTTTTGAGTAGATATACTCTATTTCCTCTCTTTATTCTTATCTAATTCTTTACTAACCCGATATTTTCCTTTAGCGGTAATTTTACAGCTGGAATGTGTAAAAAAACCTATATAATCTTTTTTCTCAAG
>CAZOJF010000034.1:0-4169 GCA_964580085.1 uncultured Candidatus Saccharibacteria bacterium
AACTCAATCTTTACTGTATTTCTTTTTCCAGAAGGAGCTGGATATTTCAGAAAAAACTGCAATGCTTTTTTGCTTTCGTCTTTTATCTCAATATCCAAATTCTTAAATATAGAATAAAGAATTTCTCTAAACTTTTTTTTATCTACATCTTCCTTAATATCAAAATCTAAATCAACTGAAAACCTGTCCAAGTATCCCAACATTCTCGCGCATGTACCTCCTTTGAAAAAGGAATTAGCAACAAGATATTTATCATCTAATATCTCCGCAAGGAGACGATACATATAAGCCTCATGCCTGGCTTGCTCTTTGTTAATTGGTCCTGCCATAAGGTTAATAACCTATTTTATTTCTAATTTCCTTGACCTTTTTCCAATTAATAATATCTTTGGCGTCAAAATGATAATTTGAATTAAAATAAAGCATATCAGCTACGGCTCTCTCAGTAGAAGCAAATCTAATGCCATTTTGAACTATTATGCCTGCCTCATTGTGCAAATATTTATCTCGCATCTTCCGCACTAAAAACTTGTGCCCAGCAATATCAAATCTTTTAGATATATTTGAAATCAAGGTTGTATACTGTATATCTTGAAATATCAGCCCTTGTTTTACAAAAATACTTTCCATGCTCAAATAACCATATCTATGAATCGCAACAAGCCCTAGATGTACAGGATCAATTTCTTTTAAAGATGTTGTGGAATAAAAGCCCTTATAAATTTTATTTAAAAGACCTCTTTTAATATAACGCTTTATAGTAGTATAGAGTGTATTAGGATTATCCACACCCCAAAGAACCGCCAGATCTTGAGTATGGTAGAGTTTTCTTGAATCTTGTAAAAGCTTTTTTATTTTTTGTTCTCGCAATTTGTACATATATGTACAGGATAGCATAACGCAATAAAATAGTAAATGTTATTTATTCTGGCGTAGTCGTTGATTTCTGAAACTCTGATGCCCATTCCGGGTTTATTTCAATTGCATTTTGGATTAATTGTTCAGTTATTTCTGGTTTCTCTGCTATTTGACTAACCTGAACAGCTATTAAATGAGATTGTAGCCATCTTGGTTCTAACTCTACCGCTTGTTCAGCTAAAGATAATGCTGTATCAAAATCCCCTTTGTAAATCTTTACTTGCGCTAAAGCCCAATATCCTTGTTGGTTATTAGGAGACAATTTAAGACATTCATTGCCATAAAACTCAGCTTGTTCTAACTTCTCTGGCTCAATTAAAGCGTAAAGACTATAAAGCTTTGTTAACCTAAGAACAGAACGATATTCTAATGGAGATTCTTTGTTTGTTTTTTCAAGTTCTGCTATTACAAAATCAAGTTCTAATTTGATTTGTTCTCTGGAGAAATTATCAGAATTTGCTTTAATAATACTTTCTGAATTCTGACCAAAGAATTCTCTAATCTGATATTTTCCCATTTGAGATGACTCTAATGCTTTCTTGTAAAACTCAACTCTTTGTTCTGGCATTAATTGCCTTCCTTTAGAATCAGCAAGAGATTTTATAACATAAATATCTGTTTTATAGGGTTGGATGATAAAATTGAAAAAGGTGATTAGAAATATAATAGATAGAACTATTGCCAATGTCTGGCGTTCAGGAACAATTTTCTTTATGTCTTTTTCTCCTTTTCCTGCTCCAGCCAGGAATGCTACAAATCCCAATATTAAGGAAAACATCATTAAACTTGCCACCATATCAAATACTGTCAGGTTTTGAATAAAATAAGCAGTTGGTAAAGCAATAAATATTGAGAAAGTCCAAAAGTCAATTGTCTTTTCATTAAAATATTTCTTTTTTAAAACCAAAAACATATAAAAGAATAATCCCAAATAAGACACAAGTCCCAAGATTCCTGTGGTACATAAAGTATCCAGAATAATATTATGAGTTCTATCAAACCAGATTTCACCTCCATATTGAGAAATAAAAAGAGAAGGATTAAAAAACTTAGTAAAGATAACTGTATAGTTTTCCGGACCAGATCCGAGTAATGGTCTTTCTAATGTTGCTTTTTCCGCAATTTCCCAATTGGCAAATCTACTCTGGGTAGTTATTTCTCCAAATTTATTATGAATAGGGTTATTAGGTAAATAAAGTAAGACTATTGAACCTAATATAGTAATTATAGAAATAACTAAAACTATTTTGCTTAACCCTCTTATTATTTTTATTTTTGATTCAAAGCATAACCAAAGTAAGAATATTAACCCAAACCCAGCTATTGTCGAAACAAGAGCAGCTCTAGCTGACTGAAGATAGATTGCTAAAATCCCTAAAATAATAATACATGAATATAAAATCTTTAATATTAATAATTTCTTTTCTTTTACAAAAAGATAAAAAGCTAAAAATACATTAAACAAAAGATAACTACCCAGAAACGATGTATTCCCTAAAGTAAAGCCTTCTCTATCTGAAAGTTTAAATTGTTTAACTCCCAAATGTTCCAGAATAGAAAAACAACTTATTAATAAAGATATTAAAGCTGTTACAATAAAAATCTTTTTCCAATCAGACTTCTTAAAGGTTGAAGAAGCAACTAGGAAGAAACCAAATAAATGTAACCACATTAAAAGACCTGTCATCCTTTCATACTTGGACCAGAAAGAACGAGAAAAATCTATTCCAAAGACTGAGCTTAGAATTAAAACAATTAAAAATAAACTAAAACTTATTAAGATAAAGTTTAGCTTAGGCCTATACTCTTTTCTCTTAAAAGCAAGGTAAAGCCAAACAAAGAATATGATCTGACATAATCCCATAAAGTATAAACTTTTAGGGCCGACAAAGGGGAAGTAAGCTTTTCCTAATAAAATTAAAGGAGTAAGCAAAATTAAATATGTTCCGATTCTAATAATGTTTACTAGAAATGGCTCTGATTGAGTTCCTTCGTTTTTTTCTGTTGCTTGCAATTGTATTTCTTGTCTTTGTTTTTTTAATCTTGATTTTTTACCCATATTGGTTTATTTTATTTTATTGAGTTATTTTACTTTTATTTTTGTCTTTTTTCAAGTAAAATAGAATAATGTTTAGAAGATTAAGACAAATAGTTCTTGTATTTGGAGACATAACCTTTGCTTATGTTTCTTTGGCTTTAACTTGTTATATTGGTTTTTGGGGAAACTTTAATTGGGAAATCTTTTATGAACATATATTCCCATTTTCTTTATTGTACTTTTTCTGGTTTATTCTGTTTTATATCTTTGGCCTTTATGATCTCAATTTAATAAGACCAAAACTTGAGTTTTTAGCTAGAGCTGGTCAATGTTTTCTGGTTTGTTTTTTAATTGGATTAGGATTCTTTTATTTAATGCCTCTTTTCTCAATTAGTCCAAAAACAAATCTAGCAATAAATATTTTAATATTCGGTCTTTTATTCTTAATCTGGAGAAGATTATTTTATCAAATCTTTTCTTCTATTTATTTACAAAATGTTGCTTTTTTAGGAAAGAATGCTTTGGCTCAAAGATTAGCTAAGGAGATTGAAAATCAACCCCAACTTGGATATAAATTTATTGGCTTTTTAAATTTAGAAAAGAGTCTTTTCTCCCAATTGAAAAGAAAAAAAATAGAAGTATTAATTATTGCTCATAAACTCACTTCTCCAAAATTAATTCAAGATCTTTATAAATGCGTACCCTTGAGAATAAACTTTTTAGATTTGTCTCAAGCATATGAAACTCTTTTACACAAGATTCCCATTGATTTTGTTTCTCAAACCTGGTTCTTACAAAACTTGAGCGAGGGAGATAAAAGAATTTATGACAAAATAAAAAGATTTAATGATATTATTCTCACCACTTTAATAATTCTTATTACTTCCCCTTTGTGGTTAATTTTCGCTCTCTTAATCAAATTAGAAGATAAGGGACCTATATTCTATAAACAAAAAAGGATTAGTAAGGATAATAAAATCTTTTGGTTAACTAAGTTCCGCTCGATGAAAGTTGACGCCGAAAATGGAAAAGCAAAATGGGCTGAAAAAGATGATCCCCGAATAACTAAGATTGGAAGATTCTTAAGAAAGATTCATTTAGATGAATTACCTCAAATGATAAATATCTTAAAGGGAGATATTTCTTTAGTAGGACCAAGACCAGAAAGACCAGAGTTTGTTAAAAAACTAGAGAAAGAAATCCCCCATTATCA
>CAZOJF010000035.1:0-4166 GCA_964580085.1 uncultured Candidatus Saccharibacteria bacterium
CAAAAAACCGCCCTTTTAAAAAGACGGCTCTATTATTTCATTCCAAGAAATAGACAACATTTAAACTTATTTTAAAGATTTTTGAAATACTGATTCTAAGTAAGCCTGTTTAAGAAAATCTTAGGCCTCCGCTCCAGTGGCGCCTTTAGAAACGGAGCGCCTTAAATTTCCTCTTATTGATCTATTTGTTGACCAAAATATCCGAGACCCTTGCCAAATCCTTTACCATGTCTACCACCAAATCCTCCCAAAATACTTAAATCAATCCCGTTTTCTTCTGCCCAATCTTTCATTTCTTCTTTGCTCTCTTGCATCTTAGCCCGTCTCTCTTCCTGAGGAAGATCTTTCAATAACAAGCACTCCTCCCTCAATTCTCTTTTCTTGGCCTGTAGAGTTTCTATTTGTTCTTGGGTAACGCCAGTTTCTGCTAATCTGTTCAGCATCCTTTCTCCACGATTCTGATCAAAAAATCCTTTTACTTCATCAACATTGAGATTAAATCGCTCGGCAAGATTCTGGACAATAGGTGGGTAATTCCCATCAATCTCTTCAGCCTGAATACTAATGGTAGCTATGCCACAGAGACCGAGGATAGCAACTGCCATTACTGTATAGGTTAAAACTTTATTCATAATTTTGTTATTTCTTCTCTTGTTTGTATTAATATCCGACCTTTCTGTCTATTACTACAACTGGATTTATTTTTTCTTTCATTTTATTCCACAAGAAGTTTGTAACCACGCATTCGTTGTGACCGAAAAAGATTAGAATCTTTCTTAACTTTACGTATATCAAGAGCTTGTATTATACCATTTTTTCGTTCTCCTAAAACTACTATGGCATCACCTTCTTTGATGTCTGTTTCTAATATAGGTCGAGTCTTGGAGCTAACAACTATGGCCAGTATTTCTCCACGGGGAGTTTCTATTTTAAAGTCATTTCCAACCACTTCCGAAATCACTCCGTGATATATATTGCCAGTCCGTGGAACTCCAAAATCACGATAAACCGTCCTCATAATGGGTAAATGTCCTTCTTGGGTTTTCCAAAATAAATTTGAATGGAATGGTGTTTTCTCTACCAAAAGACTTCCTATAACTACAATCATTATAATTGCCAACAAAGAATAAAGAATTGGTCGACGGTAAACAAAGGTAAATTTTTTGGCAAATATTTCTAATAATATAATCAAAATTGCAGATATAAAAATTAAAAGCCAGGGCAGAGAATTAAGAAAGATTTTTATACCTGGAAAACCAAATTTCGGTAAAAATAATACCCCGCTTGCCCGCAAGGAAAAGATAATGAAGCTAACAAAATAGATAATAAAGAAGATTAAAACTAAGGTGCTTAATATTAGTAAAACCATCCTCAGAATAAAATATGTCTTGGATTTCATTTTCACTTCCCCGCTTTTTATTTTATTAAGTACTTTATCGGTAATAGAATTTTTTTCTGGTTCATTATTCATAAATTATATTCTAATTTTTTAAAAATAGATTTCATTATTTTTTTTGCTCTTTTAATTCTTATCCCCACAGTTGAAATCGGAACTCGCATTATCTCGGCAATTTCCTTATAAGATAAATTCTCTAAATAATAAAGAATAATAGGCTCGCGATATTTTAGCTCTAATTGGTCAAGACATTTATTAATCATCTCCTGTATGTCTCGGCGGTCTAGATTCTGCCTAAGGGAATCATCTCTAAGACTATGAGGAAGAAAAGTATCTAGCTCAAACAATGGCAAGGTGTTTTTCTTTCTCTTTTTAAGTGTATTAACCAACTCATTATGAGCAATTCTGTAAAGCCAGGAAGAGAACTTTCTTTTTGTATCAAAACTTTGAATATTTGCATAAACTTTTATAAAAATTTCCTGAACAATATCATTTATATCTTCACCGTCAGAAAGAAATTTCCTGGCATAACGCATCATTTTTTCTTTATAACGACGAATTAAAACTTCAAAAAAATCAATATCGCCAGCCTGGATTAAGGCAGCAATTTCTTCATCTGATTGTTTATACTTTTTTTCTTCCATTTTATTACTACAACGAAAGTGTACTTTTTATTTCATCAATCGTATATTCCATTTTATCAAAAAATCGCCTAAAAGGCGACTTTAGGAGCTCCGGCTGTAGGATCCAAACCCTTCTCGGTTGCCCTAGAAAAACAACCTTTTCGGTCTTCCGAATACCTTACCAGCCTGTTTTACATGATAAACTCTCTTTAAATCTGTCTAACAAAAATCTAATTTTCTTTAATCAAAATTAAAACTAACAGTTTATTTTTTAATTATAGCATTAAAAGGACAAACTTCTTTGCATTTACCACAATTTTGACATTTTTCTTCATCTATAAAGGCTTTGCCATCTTCTCCAATTTTAATTGCCCCATAGGGACAAAACTTAAGACAAGCTCCACAACCAGCACATTTTGATTTATTAACCTTAAACTTACTCATATTTTTATTAAGTTTATTTTACAAATAAAAAGCAATGACAGTGTCCATATTTTTCAATTTCTTCTTTATGGTAAATACAAGGACAGATAATTTTATCATCTTCTTTTTTAATATTCTTAACTCGGTGACAAGGACAATACTTCTCGCCATATTTTTTTTCTCGTTCCAGCAACACTCCAATTAGATAATCCACAACTTTTTGATCCGGATTTAAATGAAAACCATTTTTCTTTGCATAGTCTTGATATTCTTTAAGTAATTTCTCAAACCTTTTTTTTCTTTTTACCATATTAAAAAATATATCAGTTGTTACGACCGCCTTTTCTGCCAAAGCCAAACCCCCTTCTCTGGCTACTAAGTCTATGTTTTCTCAAATTCAGATTTTCAGAATTTGGCCGAATTGCTCCCTGTGGACAAATGTCTAAACATTTGCCGCACTGTATACATTTGCTTTGGTCAATAACTGCCTTGCCATCTTCCATGGAGATAGCTCCGACAGGACAGACATCAACACATTTCTCACAACCAATACATTTATTTTGACTTATCCAAAGCATAAAATTATTCTTTAGTTGTTTTTATCTTTGACTTTTTCTTTAATAAATGGACATCGCTCTTTTTTTGCTTTTCCGTCTAAGACCGCTCTGATAAATTCATTACAAGATTTAAAACCGCATTTACCACAATTTAAGTTAGGAACCAAATTCTTTAATTCTTTCCCAGCTAAATATCTTTTTTGTGTTTCTTCTTCATCAATTATTTTATTTCCATAACAATATCCGCAAACTGCTGAAGGCATAGAGTGTTTTAATGTTAATTTCTCGTCTTTAATATCAGAGGACTCCTTTATGGAATCTACAATATCAATGGCCCCCTCCCCTGTAAATCCGTTAACTTCTGTTATTTTCGCTTCGGAGTTAGCTCTTAAAACTTTTGTTCTAAAAATCTCTCTTTCTGCTTGGGAAATTAAATCTCCCTTACTAATAGCTACTACATCTGCTTCAGTCAAAATCGGTCCATAGCGAGAAGGATCTCCAGAAGTAATGTCCAAAACATTAATTCCTAACCCTTCCTTAACATAAGGGGAACAACGAAGACACAAGCCTGCAGTCTCTAAAATAATAATATCTTTATCTTGGTTTTCTTTAATTATTTTGGGTATTTCCAAAGCTGTATAATGATCTGGGCAAAGCTCTCCAGCTAATTTTTTAACCGTTGGAATTTTATATTCCTCGGCAATCCGTTCATCATCTAACGTTTGCAAACAATCAAACTTAGCAAAAAATAATTTAAAATCATCTTTCAATTCCTGAATTATATATTTAATTATGCTTGTTTTACCTGAGCCAGGTGTCCCTGCAAAAATTATAAATTTCATATTATTTTTAGAAATTATTATTATGTTTAATCGGTTCGCAGTATATTTCTATATTTTTAATTTCCTCGCCTTTCCTTATTTTTTTTCTTATGTCCAACCCATAATTTCCTATCCAGTTAAGATAATGAGCAATTCCTTTTTCCTTTAAAGAAGTATTTAAAATCTTAACAATACCTCCATCTTTAATAATAATTCTTTTATCAGCAGTCAATGCTAAAGAAGGGTCATGGGTAGCAATTAAAATAATTTTTCCTTCCTCTACTAAAATTTTAATTGCTTCCTCTTTTTTAATACCTGCGTTTTCTATTTCATCAATCAAAATAAT
>CAZOJF010000036.1:0-4149 GCA_964580085.1 uncultured Candidatus Saccharibacteria bacterium
TTTGGAGTAATCTCTAAATATTCATCTTCTCTCATAATTCCCATGCCTCTTTCAAGTGTTAGTCTTGTAGGGGGAGTTAGTGTGATTGCTTCGTCAGAGCCTGATGCTCTCATATTTGATAATTGTTTTCCTTTTGTTGGGTTTACATTTAAATCATGTCCTTTTGCTGTATTCCCAATAACCATTCCTTCATATACTTGGGTACCAGCTTTAATATATAAAGTTCCTCTGTTTTGAAGATTAAAAAGTGAGAAGCCAAGAGCTTTTCCTGTGGCCATGGAGACCATTGATCCTACTTCATTTTTTTTAATATCTCCAACATAAGGCTTAAATCCAATTACTCGAGAGTAAATAATTCCTTCATCACTAGTATCAACTACAAATTCATTTCGATATCCAAGTAACCCTCTACTTGGAATTTGAAAGATAATTTTTACATTATTATGATCTGGGGTCATTTCAATCATATTACCGCTTCTACGAGAAAGCTTTTTAATAACAACTCCGGACATTTCTTCGGGCACATTAATAGTAACTTCTTCAAACGGTTCAAGTTTTATACCATCTTTTTCTTTAATAATTACATTTGGTTGTGATATTTGCATTTCAGATCCTTCCCGACGCATGTTTTCAAGCAAGATTGCAATATGCATTTCGCCTCGACCATATATTTTATAGTGGTCAATGGCAGAAAAATCAACTTTTAAACCAACATTAACTTCAAGTTCTTTTTTTAATCTTTCTTTAAGTTGTCTGTTTGTAACATCTTTTCCATCTCTCCCTGAAAATGGAGAATTATTAGCCAATAAGTTTAATGAAATTGTTGGTTCGTCAATATTAATAGCTGGCAAAGCTTCTTGTTCTTCATTTAAACAAATAGTTTCTCCAATAAATATATCCGGAAGACCAGCAATCATTACAATATCTCCAGCATTGGCTTTTTCGATTTCTTTTCTTTCTAATCCTTCAAAAGTAAATAATTTTGTAATTTTACCTTCTCGAATTTTTCCTTCAATATCTTTAATAATTACTTTAGAATTATTCTTTACTTCTCCTTCGTAAATTCTTCCAATGGCAAGTCGGCCTAGAAAGTCATCATAAGCAAGATTAAAAGGTTGTAGGCGTAAAGGTTTATTTTTTGCTTCTTCAGTTGAAGAAACTGGTACTTCTTTTAAAATTATATTTAGAAGAGGAGTTAAATCTTTAGAATCATCGTCTATATCTATCTTAGCTATACCATCTCGAGCGATTGTATAAACTGTAGTAAAATCAAGTTGTTCGTCGTTTGCCCCTAAGTTAAGGAAAAGTTCGTAAATCATTTCTTGTACAATATCAGGTCTGGCAGCAGACTTATCTATTTTATTCAATACTACAATTGGTTTTAATCCTAAAGAAAGTGATTTTTTCAAAACAAACTTTGTTTGAGGCATTGGGCCTTCTTGGGCATCAACTACTAAAAGTACAGAATCTATAGAACGCAAAACACGCTCAACTTCTGATCCAAAGTCAGTATGGCCTGGTGTATCTACTATGTTTATTTTTGTATTCTTATAGTAGATAGAAGTATTTTTTGAATAAATTGTTATACCTCTTTCTTTCTCAAGAGTATCGCTGTCCATGGTCTCTCCAGGTTTTAATATCCCTGTTTGTCGCATTAAAGCATCAGTGAGAGTTGTTTTACCATGATCAACATGGGCAATGATAGCAATATTTCTTATCTCCATAAAAATTAAAACCGCCCTTCCTAAAGCGGTAAAATAGCTTTACATTAGGTTAGTTTATATATTCTTTATAAGGCATTTTTTTAAAAAAGTCAATGTTTTTATTTAAAATAATCAAATAGTCTTTCCAAAAGGCTATTTTTTTAATATAATCAATATATATGAAATATAACGTAGCTGTAATTGGAGGAGGCCCTGCTGGGATAATTGCCGCAGGAAGAGCAGGAGAGCTTGGCTCTCATGTTGTTTTAATTGAAAAAAATAAAGCGCTAGGATCTAAGCTTTTAATTACTGGTAAAGGAAGATGTAATCTTACAAATAAGGTTAATGATCTCAAAAAAATAATAGACAAGTTTGGAAAGAATGGTAAGTTTCTCTTTTCAGCTCTTTCTAAATTTGGAGTAGACGAAACAATAAACTTTTTTGAAGAAAATGGCTTGAAAACAAAAGTTGAAAGAGGGAATAGAGTATTTCCTATAAGCGATAAAGCACAAGATGTGCTTAGTATTCTTACTAGATATTTAAGAAAGTCTCATGTTGATATAAAAACAAATTCAGAAGTAAGAAAAATTATAAAAAAAGATAATAAAATAGAAAAGATTTTATTGACAAGTGGAGAAGAGATTATTGCTGACAATTTCATAATTTGTACGGGAGGAAAATCCCATCCAGGCACTGGTTCTACTGGCGATGGATACAGATGGGCTAAAAAGATTGGTCATACGATTATAAGACCCTTACCATCACTCGTACCAATTATTGTTAAAGAAAAATATATTAAAAGGCTGGAAGGATTAAGCTTAAAAAATGTGGAGATTAGTATATATAAAAATGGTAAAAAGATTATTTCCAGGTTTGGTGAAGCAATATTTACAGCAGATGGGATGAGTGGACCAATAATTCTTGACATGAGCAAAGAGATTGGGAAAGAATTACATAATAAAATTAAAATGCAAATTGATTTTAAACCAGCATTGGATTTTGTAAAACTTAGTAAAAGAATCCAAAGAGATTTTCAAAAAAATCCTAATAAGTTATTTAGGAATGGCCTTAATGATTTATTACCTAAAAAACTTATTCCGGTAATCGTAAAATTATCTAAAATTAATCTTAATAAAAAAGTTAACTCTGTAACCAAGGAAGAAAGAAAAAGGTTAGTTCATCTTTTAAAAGAATTTAGTCTAGAAATAAAAGGATTGCAAGATTTTAAAAGAGCAATCATTACAACAGGTGGTATCAAATTAAGTGAGATTGATCATAAAACAATGAAGTCAAAATTAATTGATAATTTATATTTTGCCGGGGAGATACTTGATCTTGATGGGCCAACAGGTGGATATAATTTGCAAGTTTGTTGGACCACAGGATATATTGCTGGGGAAAGTGCTAACTAGTTGTCTTTCAATGAAAAAGGTTTTTTGCTAAAATAAGGCAAAGGTTTAAAATATTAATAATTAATAAAAAATATGGCAGACACAATTTATACAATTTTAGTAGCAATTGTTTTTATAATTTTAATTTCCATTAGGCAAGTTAATCAATATGAAAATGGAGTTAGATTTAAATTAGGGAAATATGATGGGTTAATGAAACCGGGATGGAGGTTGATTTGGCCAATCTTCTTTTTCTACAAAAAAGTGGACTTAAGAGTAAAAGCAGTAGATGTTCCGAATCAAGAGGCGATTACTAGAGACAATATTTCAGTTAGTGTTAATGCAGTTATTTATTATAAGGTTCAAGATGCAAGTAAGGCAATTTTAGAAGTAGAAAACTTCTTTTATGCTATTTCTCAATTAGCCCAAACAACAATGAGAAATGCGGTAGGACAAGTGGACTTAGATCAACTTCTTTCTCAAAGAGATAAAGTTTCTGAGAACATAAGAAGTGTTATTGACAAAGCTTCTGACCCTTGGGGGATTAGAGTTGATAACGTAGAACTAAAAGATATAACCTTACCAGAAGAAATGAAAAGAGTTATCGGTAAACAGGCCGAAGCTGAAAGAGAAAAGAGAGCAATAATTATTAAGGCCGAAGGAGAAGCACTAGCTGCTGAAAATATGTCCAAGGCTGCTAAGATTTTATCCGAGCATGAAGGGGCACTTCATTTAAGGACTCTTCAATCCATAAATGATATAAGTTCTGATCAATCAAATACAATTGTTTTTGCTGTTCCTTTAGAAATTTTAAGAGCAGTTGAAGGAATTGGAAAGAAATTCTTAGGAGAAAATAAGGTTGAAAATAAACAAGAAATTAAATAACATGAAAAGGGGATTTCCTTATCAAATTCATATAATTCTTGGAATTATCTGGATATTTATCGGAATATTTCTTTATTTCGAAATTGGACTAGCTATTTGGGTTGGGGGAGGATTAATAATGATTGTGATTGGCTTACTTAATAGGAAAACTAAAAATAATCAGGATTAAT
>CAZOJF010000037.1:0-3721 GCA_964580085.1 uncultured Candidatus Saccharibacteria bacterium
ATTATTTCAAAATTCGTTTAGTTTTTGTATACCAATTTTCAATACCTATAAATCTTTTTGATGGTTCAATAATTTTTTCTACAGCCTGACCATTAATTTTTTTAGAAGTAAAATAAATTAAATCTGGTCTTAGTAAAAGCAAACAGGGAATATCTTCAATTAAAATTTCTTGAAACTTTTCTAGATTTTCTTTTCTTTCTTCATAGGTTAAACTTGCTCGAGCTTGTTCTAATAATTTATCAGCCTCTTTATTTTCGTAACTTATTAAATTAAGTCCAGGACTTTCTTTTTGGCTTGAATGCCAAAAGGGGAAGGGATCTGGTAAAAATCCCAGAACTTCTCCGAAAAGTAATGCTTGAAAATTCCTCGGTTTAATAATATCAGTTTCCAAAGCGGAAATTGATTCCAGATTAATATTGACATCAACTCCTATGTCTTTCCAATTTTGTTTTAAAATTTCAGCTATATTTGTAAAAAGCTTTTTATCAATAGTTGTTAATGAAAATTGTAAAGCGATAGTTTCTTCTTTATTGGGAAAGCAAAGTTCATTAAGTTTTTTCCTGGTACTAGATCTAACATTTCCAGTTCCGTTTTTCAGATTATAGGGATCAAGTACGTCTTCCCTGTATTTTTCTTGAAATAAAATAACAGCTTGTTTTGTTTCATTGCCGAAATATCCAGTAACCTTCCCGCTCGGATAAACATCTATTCCTCCAACCTTGGGATCGGCTAAACATTTTTGTAGTTCGGTCACATCGCTATTTTGGTCTTTATATTCAAGATTTTTAGTAAAAGAAAAACTTGATTTTTGGGAAACTATTTTCTTTCTTATTCCCGTGTCATCGATATATTTAAATCCGGCTCCTTCTAAAATCTCTTCTGCTTTTTCTTTGTTAAAATCATATATTTTTGATGGTGAATCAAATCCATAAAAGTTTGGAAGGATAGGGGAGTTAATAATTGTTCCTTTGCCCGATATTGTTTTTTCTAAAATTTGTTGTTTATCAACAGCATAGTTTAAAGCTAGTCGTACATCTTTTAATGTTAATATGTCTGACTTATCTTCAGGGGGATCTTGATTAAAAAATACGGCAAAATATCTAGGTAAAGAAAGAGAGGACACATTAAATTTATTTTCTTCAATATTTTTTATACCGTCAGAATCAGAGACTAAAAATCCATCTATATTTCCTCCAGAAAGTTTTTTTAACAATTCATCTTCTTTAGAGAAAAATTCAAAAGAAATTTCAGAGAGAAAAGGTTTTTTCCCAAAATAATTTTCATTTCTCTCTAAAGATAAAGATTTAATATACCCCGTATCACTATCTTGGTTTATTTTTTTAAACTGAAAAGGGCCAGACCCAATTAAATCTTTTTCTATATATTCTTTAGAACTAAAATACCAGGGGAGCTCCTTTGGAGAAATATCTTCGAAAATATGTTGCGGAACTATTTTTTCAGTTAGGGTCTCTAAAAACCCAGAGTATGATTTTTGTAATCTAAATTGAACAATATTATCTGTTATTTTTTCTATATTAATCCCTAGCCATCTTATGGCTTGCGGACTTTTATATTCAGGATTTTGCAAAACATTAACCGTAAAAACAATATCATCACTAGTAATTTTTTCTCCATCATGCCAAAAGATATTATCTTTTAGCTTAATCTCATAAAGTTTTCCATCTTCTTTTACTTCTAATGTTTTGGCTAAATCATTTACGATCTCTCCTTTTTCATTGTATTTCATTAAACCCGAAAACAGTAGCTCAACTAAATCTCGATCGGCATCATTGCTGGAAAGATAAACAGGATTAATAAATCTTGGTTGTCCTAATACTCCTTCTTTAAAACTTCCTCCAAATCCAGGGCTAAGTTCAGTATTTTTTATATAAAAAAATGTCCCGATACTTATCAAAATTATTATTATTCCTAAAATAATAAAACAATAAGGTTTTTTAAACTTTTCAAGACAACCTAAAAACTGTCTCCATTTTTTTAAGACAAAATATTCTTTATTGTCTTTTTTTGGTATTTTTTTCAAAAAACCAAAAAGATTTTTGGATAAAATTTGTTTCAGATTATTAAATTAAAAGATTTAATAAAGATAAAATAATAAAACCAATTCCTAAAACTACTGTAGCCCAGTAGATTTTATTTTCCATTCCTCTTTTTTTTAAGTAAAAACCTCCTTCACCCCCGAATGTAGAACCCAAAGCGGTTCCTCTTTGCTGTAGGAGTATTAATACAATTAAAAAAACAGAAACAATGATTTGAGTAATAATTATTATTGAGTTCATAACGATATTAGAATATTTTTATAATAATTCTTAAGACTTACTATATTTATTTGTTGGTATCATACAACTTAGAAACCAAACAATTATAGATGTCCAAAATAAGGCCGAGAAACCAGATACAGTTAATTCTGTAAAGACTATATCAACTATCCAGATCATTGTAATATTTATAACTAGTCCAAACAATCCGAGAGTTATTATTCTTAAAGGAAGAGTGATAAAACTAATTATTGGTTTAATAAAAAAATTGATTAAACCAAAAACAGTTCCAATAATAACCAAAATTTTAATTCCTTGCTCTGTAAATTCTCCACTAATTATACTCACTCCAGGGACAAATAAGATTGCCAAATAAATCCCTAGAATACCAACAACAATTTGAGAAAAAATTCGCTGAACTATCATAATTTAATACTATCAATATATTTTTTAAAAGTCAATCTAAGGAATAAACTTTTATAAAAAAATAAATTCATAAATTTTTAGAAATTTATGAACATTTTAATCTCTGAAAAAAAATGAAAAGCTGGCCCAAATTTAGTTAGTACCAGCTTATAACCTTAATATATCTCAATAATTCCTTTGAACACATAATAAGCTTCAAAGTGTTTTCTTGCGAAAACCTTTTGCTCTTCTTCTGTAAATATCCCGTTGCTGTCGCCTTCGTTATCAGCAACAATACAGAAAGCCTCGTAGAGAATTTCTATTGCTTTCACCATATCTTTTCTATAAATAGTTGTTTCTGCATCATTGATGCTTCCATTTTTTATTCTTGCAGCTAAAGTAGTTATTTCACTTGCTATAATACTTTTTAATACTTTTAACCGATTGGATTCTTCTTTTATATTTTTTTTGACCCTACTCTCGCTGTCGACAATTATTTGCCATACTTTGAGAGCAAATATTAAATTTCTTTCTTCTCCATTTTCAGATTTTTCTAACATGGAGAAAAAGCCGTCCATCCTAATCTTCTTTAGGATGGTTTCATCTTTTTCTTGCTTGTTGCAAGAGCAAAATGAAAGAAATACAAGTCCTATAAGAATAATCAAAAAAATCTTCCTCTTTCTCATTTTTTCTCCTTTTCTTTTTTGTCTCTTGTTTTTAAAGAGCATATATATTATAACATATGCTATGTTTCTGTCAAGGAGGAATGGTAATTTCTCTCCACTATTTCAAAATTATATCTTAAAAATTAATTTATTATTTGACAAATCTTGTTTTTATAGCTAAGATAAAAAGCGTTGTAAAGGTCTATTAATTTATAATAAATAATATTTATGGAAATCAAACCATTATCTGATCATGTTCTCATAGAGGCAATGCCTCAAGAAGAAAAAACAGAATCAGGAATTTTTCTTCCAGAAACAGTAGAAAAAGAAAAACCAGAACAAGGCAAAGTAATTGCTGTTGGTACTGGCAAAAAA
>CAZOJF010000038.1:0-3615 GCA_964580085.1 uncultured Candidatus Saccharibacteria bacterium
ATTCAAGAAACTGATACTTTTGATACTTGGTTTTCTTCCGGACAATGGCCGTTTGCGACGTTGCTTAGCCAAGGAA
Source organism: uncultured Candidatus Saccharibacteria bacterium (assembly GCA_964580085.1). Classification (GTDB taxonomy): domain Bacteria; phylum Patescibacteriota; class Minisyncoccia; order Minisyncoccales; family CG1-02-41-26; genus CAYUWK01. Next base: position 77 of record CAZOJF010000038.1, read on the forward strand.
AAATAAAAAAAGATAAAAAGAATATTTTCGGTTTTACCACTAATGATTTTGAATATTTTTATCCAACTGCCGTTATGGAAACTGGCCGAGATATTATTTTTTTCTGGGTAGCAAGAATGATTATGCTAGGCATATATGCCACAAATAAAATCCCCTTTCACAAAGTTTATCTCCACGGATTAGTATTAGCAAAAGATCGTCAAAAAATGTCAAAATCCAAAGGTAACGTAATCAACCCTCTAGGAGTAGCTGACCTTTATGGTTCCGATGCTTTAAGGATGGCTCTTATTTTTGGGACAAGCCCTGGAAAAGATGTGGTTATTTCCGAGGAAAAAATTATAACTCAAAAAAAATTTGCTAATAAAATTTGGAACGCTACTCGATTCGTTCTAGCAAATAAACCTTCAAATATTTACCCCGAAAATAAATTATTAAGCATTAATAAAAACTCAACAAAAGCAGATGGAGAAATACTGAAACAACTTGATAAAACAATTAACTCCCTAACTAATAATCTAGATCGGTTTTATTTTCACGAATCAGCGCAAGATATATACCATTTTTTCTGGCATAAATTTTGTGACCAATATATAGAAAAATCTAAGAAACAAATTTTAAATGCTAAAAACGGAAAAGAAAAAGAGAATACTCAAAAAATTCTATTATATATTTTATTAAATTCAATAAAGCTTTTGCATCCTTTTATGCCTTTTATCACTGAAGAAATCTATCAACAACTACCCTTAAAAAATAAGAAAAAATGCTTGATGGCTGAAACTTGGCCTAAGCAAAAATTATTATGATTTATATGCTTTATCTTTTTGGCTTCTTACCTAGCATTATTTGGCTTTTATTTTATTTACGAAAAGACGTCCATCCTGAATCGAATAAACAAATTTTAAAGGTTTTTTTCTATGGGATGATTGCTGGTCTTTGTGCAATTTTTATAGAAATGATGTTTAAAGAAATATTGTCGCCAAAATCACTTTTATATATTTTCATAGGAGGAGCATTTGTTGAGGAATATTTAAAATATCTAGTAATAAAATTTGAAATATTAAAAAATTCAGAATTAGATGAGCCTTTTGATTTTATGATTTATATGATTATCTCCGCATTAGGGTTCGCCGCTTTAGAAAATATTTTAATACTTTATAAATATCATCCTTTCTTGGAATTATTAAAAACATTAAATATAACAACTTGGCGCTTTTTAACTGGTACATTTTTACACACTTTATCTTCTGGGATTTTGGGATATTTTTTAGCTTTTTCTTTTTTTGACTTAAAAAATCAAAAGAAAATTTTCTTGATCGGATTATGTTTAGCGAGTGTATTGCATGGTTTCTATAATTTGTTTATAATAAAAGGTGATGGATGGACATTAATTTTTATCCTTCCGATTACAGCTTTATTTATTTTAATATGCTGTAAGAAGTTGAAAAAAATAAAAGGTATTTGTAAAATAAAATAATTAATATTAATAATATGTCTTTTTTTAAAAAACTCCAAAATGAAATTGATCTTGATAATAAAGATGAGATAATTCAAGAAACGGAAAAAAAGAAAGGCCAAAAACCCCAAAAGGTTAAAATAGAAAAAAAACAAGGCCCCATACAAAAAGCTAAAGAAGAATCTCAAAACTGGATGGAAACTGACGGTCAATTAGCAGTTGATGTCTACCAAACAAAATCTTCTTTTGTTATCCAAGCGCCAGTAGCAGGAATAAAACCAGAAGATTTAGATATATCTGTGGAAAACGATTTCCTAATTATAAAAGGTAAAAGAGAAAAAACAGAAGAAGTACAAGAAAAAGATTATTTCTATCAAGAATGCTACTGGGGTTCTTTTTCTAGAAAAGTAAGTTTGCCGGAAGATCTTGATTCATCAAAGATAAAAGCATCTTTAAAAAAGGGCATCTTAACTATAAAAATTCCAACGATTGCTAAAAAACTGAAGAAGATTGTTGTCCAAGAAGAAGAAGAATAAATAAATCAAAATTAATCTAAATTTAAAAAAGCCTTCAATGGCTTTTTTTATTGTGCCCTCGGCAGGACTTGAACCTGCACCTCAAAATGAGATATGGTCCTAAACCATACGCGTCTACCAATTTCGCCACGAGGGCTCTTCTATTTTTTATTCTAACAAAAACTGGAGCGGATTTAAACCCGCCCCAGTAAATACAAAATTATATTTTTATTTTTGTCTTATAGATTCTCAGCGAAAATATTTTCTATTAAAGTAGGAAGTCCCCATGCTAATATAGCTACCGCTATCCCTACTAAGGCATATACTAACATTTGTCTTGCTTTAGTAACATTCTCTGGATTTCCCCCCGCAGTTAAAAATGTCCAGGCAGATATAAGAATAAATATAATCGCTACAGCTAATACAATTTCAGCAAACCATATTGTTAAAGCTTTAATCATATCAGTTACTTGTGTTGGGTTTGTAACTATCGGATCTCCCGGAGCAGCAGAAACAGACATTAAAGCCGGAAACATAAAAACAGCGGCAAGACTAATTAAGGTTAATATTGATAAAATTTTTTTCATATTATTAAATTTTTATTTTCTGATAATAAGTTCGACCTTTTTATTGTAATATTTTTACGGCATTGTACTCCCTCCTAAAAGATTTTCTATCACTAGTTTAAAACTTGTAGCTAATAATACAATAGCTATGCCTACAATTGTCCAAATAATTATTTTCTTGCCTGTATTTATTCTGTCTGGATCCCCAACCGCTGTTATCAAATAAAATGCTCCAATTATTATAGCTAATGGAGCTAGAATCAAAGCCATATCATAAACCCAATCAACAATTCCTGTTATCACTTCTGCAATGCTATTTTTCAAAATAGGATTCTCAAATTTTATACCTTGAACAAGTAACGGCATTAGAAAAACAGAAAGTAGAGTAAAAAGTATTATCTTGTTAAATATTTTTTTCATAAACTATTATATTATAATAAGTCTATTTTTTTTCAAATACAAGAGTATAGTGATAATCTCCAGCTGAAAATTCTTTTTTTAATTCAAAATTAAATTCTTGGGCTATTTTTTTCACTTCATCAACAGAAACTTTCCCCTTTTGGGGATCCAATAAATTATTGGGCTTCCAATCAACGACTAAAATTATTCCTTTTCGCTTTAGGACTTTATCGGCCTGTTTAAAAACTTGTTTTTTATCTTCTACTTGAAATAAAAGATTTGTCATTAGAATCAAGTCACAAGATAAAAGAGGCAATTTCAATTCTTGGGCATCTTCTATATTCAACAAAACCTTTCTAATATTATGTATGTTTTCTGCTTTTAATTTAGTTTCTAGCACGGATAGCATTTCTTCCTGAACATCAATAGCATAAATTATCCCCTGTTCTAATATTTTAGCTAGAGGTATAACCCATCCTCCAGACCCACAACCAAAATCAGCTGCAGTCATGTCATCTTTTAAGTTTAGTTTATTTAATATCTCGATAGGATCAACAAATTTAGACATAAATTTTATTATAGACAAATAGCAGAAGCTACTTTATC
>CAZOJF010000039.1:0-3453 GCA_964580085.1 uncultured Candidatus Saccharibacteria bacterium
GTCTATTTCTTGGAATGAAATAATAGAGCCGTCTTTTTAAAAGGGCGGTTTTTTGATAAAGTGATAACAGATTGCTATCTCGTTAATTAGATAATATAAATATATGGATGAAGAAAATACAATAAAAGAAATAATGGCCTGGGACAGAGAGATATCCAAGAATACTGCCTTCGAAATAGGAGAAGCTCCGAATTACTTCTTCATCGGGGAAATGACGGTAGGCCGTTTGGAATTTGCAAAATTTTTGGAAAGGAATGGCTCATTCTAATATCGTCCAATAGCGTTTAAATTAGGCACATAAACTTTTCCAACTTCCATAATCTTAGTTCTAACGTCGTCCACGATGGAGAACTACCTTATTTTTTCAATTTTTCCTAAAACATCCTCAAAATTACAATACTCCACCCATCCAAAAGTTCGAAAATCGTCCCATCCGGGAAGCTCGCTTATTGACTTTTAATTTAAAAGGCGTTATTATATAGACAAACCTGAAATATGGTTGTTCTTTAAAATAATTTCTATTTAAGATATATTTCTTAAAAATTTTATAAAGAAAAGGAGGAAATTGTTATGTGTTTTCTTAAATGGACAGGGCCTGAATTTGGATTAGGTGACAACGCGTTTGCAGTGACAGAATTCATTATTAAAGAAATAGAAGAAGTTGCTGGTGATGAAAAGAAAAAACATGCAAAGGGTGTCATTATTACTAAAGACTATATTGAACACGGATTTGAGGCTTCTGATAAATGGTATGCATATGGTGTGATGAATGAAAAAGGTTATTTTTGTTGGACTGTTAAAGTGGCGCAGGGAAAAGACCATATTTTTTTTAACGAAGAAGGTGAAAGTCTTTTTGCTTTAAACCTTATTATAAATGATGCTATTAAAAAATTTATTGCTAAAATGCTGAATGGATATCTTAATCAGAAAATAAAATCAGGGCCTCAAAAGTATGTTGGCAAAAAAGAAAGTTATAAAGGTCCTTGTATCTGCAAAAAACTTGCTAATAGCAATAAAGATTATCCATTCCCATGGAAAATAATGACCAATGGAGGTAAGTTTCCTGAAAATTGCTTTGCTTGTAGTTGCGGTAAGAATTGGTTTTGTTGCGATTGTGATGAAAATATTTGGGTTGAAGTAAAAGACGAAGAGGCATGGGAAATGCTTATTCTTTATAACGGCGTAGCCCGTAAGAAAATAGGGATTTATAAAAAAGGAGTTTATCTTCTTCAAAATCTTCGTGATGAAGGGTTAATTCCTTTAAACTAATAAAATCGTATCTTAATGCTGAGATAATACAATTGTTTTATCTCAGCTTTTTTGTAACCCTGTCATTATCTTCCCAATTTTTTCTAAAATATTCTTAATCTCACAACTTTCCATTCACTCAAAAGTTCGAAAATCGTCCCATCCAGGGGAGCTAACAAATTTTAGTCGTAAAATCTAGCTACCCCATCGTGGAGTTAGAACTAAAAGTCGCTTTTTCGGCGATTTTTTGGTATACTTAATATAAATCTTATTATATATTATGAAATTTAATTATTTAACCCCCTTGATTATCCTCATTGGGATTGCAATTCTGTTTTTTTTCCCAGAGCCAGAAACAAATTTTATTGCTTATATTGGCACTGCATTGATTTTTATAATGTTGACTATATTTTCAATAATTTGGGGAAAAAAGAAAAAAGAGAAATAAATCTAAAATTTATAAAGAAAGTTAAATTTCTGCCAAAAACTACTTTAGGGAAATAGTCGGTTGTATTAATTATTGTGATGCCGGTATGTCATTTGTAGATTTTTATGAATCTGTTCCAGCGATTTTTTGATAAAATAAAGTATATGAACAAAAAAATTCTTATTTTCGTACTCATTATTATCGGAGGAATTTCGATATATTTTTTAGCTTTCAAACCTAACGAAACTCAACCCCCCATCGTTAATAGTTTTGAAGAATGCGTTTATGCTGGTTACCCTGTGTTGGAGAGTTATCCTAGGCAATGTAAGACACCTGATGACAGGAGTTTTACAGAAAATATTGGTAATGAATTAGAGAAAATTGATTTAATAAGAGTGGACAATCCTCGTCCTAATCAAACCATCCAAAGCCCTATCTTAATAAAAGGAGAAGCAAGAGGATACTGGTTTTTTGAAGCAACCTTCCCAATAAAATTAATCAACGAAAACGGAGAAGTTATTGCTCAACATTATGCTCAAACAAGAAGTGAATGGATGACTGAAGATTTTATTCCTTTTGAAGCTGAATTAAATTTTGAAGTTGCAAAGACCCAAAAAGGTACTTTAATTTTAGAAAGATCAAATCCATCCGATTTACCAGAAAATTATGATGAACTTCGTGTGCCAATCATTTTAGAGAAAACTGAAAAATCTCTTCAGACAATAAAACTTTATTATTATAATCCTGATCTAGATAAAGATGGGATAGGCAATGTTCTTTGTAGTAGAAAAGGACTTGTAGAAGTAGAACGTAAAATCCCTGTTACTAAAACACCAATTCAAGACGCTATAAAGCTTTTACTTCTTGGAGAGCTTACTAATGAAGAAGAAACCCAAGGGATTACTACTGAATATCCTTTAACTGGATTTTTATTAAAGGGAGCCTCTTCAAAAGAAGGAAGCTTAACACTTGAATTTAACGATCCTAATAACAAGACTATTGGTGGTTCGTGCAGGGTAGGGATATTATGGTTTCAGATTGAAGCTACAGCAAAACAATTTTCTCAAGTCCAGGAGGTTAAATTTATACCCGAGGACCTTTTTCAACCTTAAAATGGAATTTTTTTTGTTCAATACTTACTAAACAAGTTTTAATATCGTTTAGCCGAATAAACTAAATCAGAAACATAAATCTTTTCGGCTTCCATAATTTTATTTCCAACGTTGTTATAAGGAGCCATCAACATTTTTTATCGAAAGACCGAGAAGCCAAAAAAACGCCGCAGAGGCGATTTTTTAGTGAAACGAGAAAGAAACACGACTATCGCTTTAATTGGGAATCTGTCTTTTGCTCAGAGGTTTTCTTGGAGGTTTTCTTGTGGTATAATTAAATATTATGGAAAACATTCAATTACAACAAACAATGCCGACAACGTCAAAAAAGAAAGGTTCGCTTAAGCGTAAGGTATATTTAACTCTACTGATTGTTGTGGTTGGGGTTGGTATTTATGGGTACTATTGGTTTAGTACAACTCAACAATTGCGTCTCGAGGCACAAGCCGTCATTGAAAAAGTGGCAAAATATGATATGCTACAAGCCGCAATTCAAACTGAACGTGATCGTTGCGAAAAGTTTATTGCCCAGGAAGAAGGAGATTTCGGGAGCTTTGAATACTGCAAGAAATTTATCCAATGGGTGAATAACCAGAACCTGTTGGTTGAATAAAATATGAAAAAAGAAATAATAGAAAAAATATCTTCTTTATTAATAGCTGCTTT
>CAZOJF010000040.1:0-3395 GCA_964580085.1 uncultured Candidatus Saccharibacteria bacterium
TACATCAAGCTATTGAAGCTAAGGAAGGAGTAGAAATACAACCCGAGTCAAAAACATTAGCTTCTATTACTTTTCAGAATTATTTTAGGCTTTATAATAAATTAGCAGGTATGACCGGGACAGCTGTAACTTCGGCTGAAGAGTTTGATAAGGTTTATGAAATTGATACGGTTGTTGTTCCAACTAACAAACCAATGCAAAGAAATAATTTACCAGATTGTGTTTATAAAACAGAAAAAGGTAAATTTAGAGCCATAGTTGATGAAGTCAAATCCAGACATGAAAAAGGTCAGCCAGTTTTGATAGGAACTACCTCCATTGAGAAAAATGAATATTTAGGAAAGCTTCTGGATAGAGATGGAGTTTCTTGCCAGATTTTAAATGCTAAGCACCATGAAAGAGAAGGAGAAATTATAGCTCAAGCTGGGAGTTTAGGAGCGGTTACAGTTGCTACTAATATGGCTGGTAGAGGAGTTGATATAATTCTGGGAGGTAATCCGCCAAATCCAGAAGAAGCAGAGAAAGTTAAAGAGTTAGGAGGATTGCATGTTATCGGCACGGAAAGGCATGAAGCCCGAAGAATTGATAATCAATTAAGAGGAAGAGCAGGCAGACAGGGAGATCCTGGTTCTTCTCAATTCTTTGTTTCCCTAGAAGATGATTTAATGCGCGTCTTTGGCGGAGACAGAATAAAATCCATAATGGAAATGTTAAAAATTCCAGAAGATCAGCCCATAGAAGCAAAAATCTTGTCCAATAATATAGAAAAGGCTCAAGAAAAGATTGAAGGAATGAATTTTGACTTAAGAAAACATATTTTAGATTATGACGATGTAATCTCCAAACATAGAAATAGAGTTTATGCGGAAAGAAAGCAAATCTTAGAAAAAGATCCTAAGGAACTTAAGATATTTATTCAAGATATTATAAAAAAGGAAATTGAAAAAATAGTTATATTTCATACAAAGGAAGATAAAGAAAGTTTTATGTTTAAGGAGATTTTTGAAGAAATAAAAACTATATTCCCTGTGCCTGAGCAGATTCATGCGGAAATAACGAGGATAAAAGACCAAACAGAACTTATAAATTATTTATTTGGCTTAAGTAAGATTACTCTTAATAAGAAAGAAGAAGCAGAGGGGATAGAAAACATGGAAAGAGTTTTAAGATTTGTATGCATGCGGACAATTAACCTTTTATGGTCTGAACATTTAGATACCATGGAATCATTGAAAGGATCTGTAAGATTGCGTGCTTACGGAGGGAAAGATCCTTTAATTGAATACAAAACAGAAGGAAATAAGCTTTTTAGAGAATTTCAAAGTACTTTAAACTCTCAAATTAGCAGAACAGTGTTTAAACTTTCGATTAAATAAAAACAAAGAATTACTTTTTATAAAACTCTTGACTTTTCTAACAATTTTAATTATTCTAAAAGCAGGAGTATAGTTGATATTGAATTAAAAAGTTAAGGTAAAAAACAAAAGTATGGAAAAATTATCCTATAATGTTATATTTCGTCCGGAATCTGAAGGTGGATTTACTGTTACGGTACCTAGCTTACCAGGGTGTATTTCATATGGGAAAAATCTTCAAGAAGCAAGAAAAATGGCTGTTGACGCCATTAAAGGGTATATTATTAGTTTAAAAAAGCATAAAGAAAGCATTCCTAATGATGGTGAAAGTTTTTTTAGTTCGGTAGACATTAAAAAAATTTCCACTTATGCCTAAATTACCTGTACTTACATATAGGAATCTATTAAAAGTTTTAGAAAAGAAAGGTTTCCAATTAGATCATACTACAGGAAGCCATTTTATTTTTTATAATAAAATTAATAAGGCACGAGTTACGGTTCCTTCCCATAAAAGGGAATTACCGAAGGGCACATTAATGAGTATTCTGAGAGAAATTGGGATTTCAAAAAAAGAGTTAATCATGTTATTGAAAAATAAATAATAATAAAAATTATTTTATTTAATAAGCAATTTAGAGTAGAGATCTGATCTCTGCTCTTTTTTAGGGCTTGAAAAAAAACAAGATTTATTGTAAAGTTAAATTTGTATAAGTTAAATAGGTTTATTTTTTATGCTTAAAAAGGGGATTGGTTCTAATTTATTAATCATTTTTATTCTGGCCATTTTAGGTCTGAATTTTGTTTATCCCAAATATTTAAATCAAGGGATAGATTCTTTTAATGGTTTTCAATTTTCAATTCTTAATTCAGAATTAAGATTATCTCATTTTCCAGAGGTTGATTTTAAATTAGGGCTTGATTTACAGGGTGGTAGTCATCTAGTTTATGAGGCAGATTTATTAAAGATTGAAGCTAGTGGGAAGAGTAGCGCTATGCAGGGGTTGAGAGATGTAATTGAAAGAAGAGTTAATCGTTTTGGCGTTGGCGAGCCAATTGTCAGAATTCAGGAGCAAGGAGAGCATAGAAGACTAATTGTGGAACTACCAGGGATAAAAGACGTTGGAGAAGCAATTAGGGCCATAGGAAAGACTCCTTATCTTGAGTTCAAAGAACAGATGACGGAACAAGAATCTAGAGCAGTATTAGATGGATATGAAGAGTTTCAAGGTAAAAGTTTAGAAGAGATAACCCAGATTCCAAATTGGCAGAATATATTGCGAGAAGATCCTTATTTTAAATCAACTATTTTAACGGGGCAATATTTAGAAAAAGCAGAAGTTTCCTTTGACCAAACAACCTTTGAAGCCGAAGTGCTTTTGCAGTTTGATGATGAAGGAAAAGATATTTTTAAAGAACTTACTAGTTCAAACATTGGTAAGCAATTAGCTATTTATATTGATGATACTTTGATTTCCGCTCCAGTTGTTAGAGAAGCTATCCCTAACGGTAAAGCTAGAATAACTGGAAATTTCACCACAGAAGAAGCAAAAGATTTAGCTCGTAATCTAAATGCTGGTGCTTTACCAGTTCCCATAGAGCTAATTTCCCAGAAAACGATTGGCCCTGTTTTAGGGCAAGCTTCTTTAATGAAATCCTTAAAAGCAGGAATGATTGGTTTTTTAATGGTAATTTTATTTATGATTCTTTTTTATCGTGTTCCGGGAATCTTTGCTTCTTTGGCTTTAATAATATATGGCTGTCTGGTATTAAGCTTGTTCAAACTTATCCCCGTAACCTTAACTTTAGCTGGGATTGGAGGAGTTATTTTATCTGTGGGAATGGCTGTAGATGCTAATGTTTTAATCTTTGAAAGAATGAAAGAAGAAAGAGAATCCGGGAGAAGTTTAGACTCATCTATCAGAGTTGGTTTTGCTAGAGCCTGGCCTTCAATTAGAGATGGAAATGTTACAACTTTAATAGTTGCCCTGATAATGTTCTTTTTTGGAACAAGTTTTATTAAAGGATTTGCTTTAACTTTAA
>CAZOJF010000041.1:0-3279 GCA_964580085.1 uncultured Candidatus Saccharibacteria bacterium
CATCTTCACCGCTCAGCATCTCTTTAGTTCCGTCAATCGTATTATATATAACAGTATCTATGTGCCCTTCTCCGTCCCACTTATAATAAAAAATATTCTTTCCGTCCGGACCCCAAAAAGGTTTTCGACCGTTTTCACCAAAACAATCAATTTCTTTTGGATATTTTAAATCTACTAAACATATTTTATTTTGAGGACCTCTTGTATTCCCTTCCGCAAACACAATTTTCCCGTCTAATTCTAAATTGCCAATATCTCCCCTAAAGTCTAATTTGTTTATTTTATTTATATTAAAAATTATAGTTACACTTAAGAACAATAATATTAAAAGAGATAATATTTTTATTCTCTTTGAAAATTTCTTTCTATCGTTTAAATAAGAACTTTCCATTTTTGATTCACTTGTGCTCGTTCCTAAATAACCCGAAATGATAGTTAGTATCCCAATTACTGAAACACCCAAACTAGGAAAAGCTGGATCCCATCCTAATTTAAAATACATATAGATGAAATGATATAACGAATAGGTTAAAAAGAATAACCCTATAAAAATTAAGCGTCTAGATTTTTTTTGATAATTAGATTTTGTTAATGTGACAGAATTATAAAAAATCAAAAGACCTAAAGCAAAAAAAGAAATACCAGTTGCAATAGTCATTGTTATATCAACTAGATTGACTCCCATGGCAGCAAAAGCAACTGCGATAAAAGCTTGAAGAAGTGTAGTTACAATTGATTGGATATAATAAAAACTTATTATAGATGCTGTCACACCAAGCAACATACTTATTATCCTTTTCGTTTTCTCTTTCATATTTTTTATTTTAACAAAAAATCGCCTTTTTGAGAAGCGACCAAAGTCGGCTCCTGGACTAGGCCTCGAACCCGTCTCGGTCGCAAGAATTGCACTCAAGTTGGCTGCGGGTCGTGGACGACGTTAGAACCAAGATTATGAAAGCTGAAGAACTTTATGAATGACTATGCAGCTAGTATTCAAAACCTATTTTATCTAAAATTTTTAAATTTTATTAAAAATTTTATTATCAACCTCAATAATCCCTCTATTGTCTGGTTTAACTATAACAGTCTTGCATTTCCTTTTTTTAAAGATTTGGATTGCTTTGTTTTTCTTTTTTACATCTTGAGTAAAGACAACAAGACTAGGCCCAGCGGAAGTCATCCATCCACCCTCTAGCCCCGCTTCCTTTAATTGAAAAAGAATTCCATGTAAATCAGAACGATAAAGAAGCATCTGCATCCCCTTGCCACCAAAAAAGGTATAATTATAAAAGGCATTTCCAACTTTCTTAAAATCTCCTTTAACCCAATAAGGCATAATTTCCATTAAAATCCAAAGACAAGTTTTAGCAGCGTTTACCCTTTCGTTGTGTCTTTCCCACCCCATAATATTAACATCTGTCTCTGATGCCTCAGGACCAGCAACATTAACTTTAGGTGTTCCGACAATAAAATACATATTTTCTGGAATACTGTCATGAAAAATTTCTTCAGACTCTGACGACGTAATTACAAATCCTCCTTTCTTAATTGTATTAAATGAACCACCAGTGGAAGCTCCTGGAAAAAGTTTATTTTTATTAGAATCGCTTTCTTCAACAAAATTATAAGCGACTAATTTTCTTAATTCTCTAAAACTTAAGGGACGTCCTAAAAGCTCATTGATGGCATACGCTACAGTTTCAGCTATTATCGCGCTTGAACCAAATCCAATATGTCGATATGGATGAGCCTTTGTCTGAATCTCAAACCCTTTTTTATAATTCGTCGCGTTTTTGACTAGAAGAGCGTAATGCTTTACAAAAACAGGTCTTTCACTATTTATCTTTATTTTAGAACTATCGTTTATTAATTTGACCTTAACATAAGTATAAGCATTTCCAGCAAAAGACATCTCTCCGGCTTTATAGTTATTGTTATCAGTAAATTTCAATGCTGAATAATCTAAAAGCCCAACATCTATTCGACACGGAGATCTTAAAACTATCTCCTTTTTATCCCCTATTTTTATTTTTCTAGTCCCTCTTAATTTATTAAATATTTCCCCTGGCTCTACTACATGAGGATTCCATTTTATAGTATCGTAGTGAGAAGCTTCAAATTTCATAATTTTCCCTTTATAGTTAATAAAAATTGTTTAAATTCTTTGGCTTCTTTTTGAATTTGGAATAATGTACCATTATTTTCTATAGTTAAAAAAGCTTTTTTAAAAATACTATTAAGCTGAGTTTGATAAAATTCATCTTTAACTATTTTTTGGAAGGTTTTTCGTTTAATGTTGTCTCTATGTATTAAGTGTTCTAAACGATTTTTTACATTAGCCTCTATCTTAACTATTAAAGTAGCAGGATGTTTCTCGATTAAGGCATTAACTTCCTTAATTCTCCTCGGACCATCGAGAAACAAAAAATCTTTACCCTCCATGGCCTTTAATATCTTAGAAACTTGCCACATTGGATTTTTAGAGTACATCTCATTGGCCAATTCGTGAATATTGTCATGAGTGATTGATTTCTTTCTAATCTTTAATTCTTCTACTATTAATTTACTTGAAACAAACCAATTGTTTTTACAATTCATTGCTTTACAAAAAGTACTTTTCCCCGACCCAGATTCACCAACAATTATCACTAACATTGGCAATTTTTTTATCCTTTTTACTTTTTGTAAATATTCAATAATCTCCCTATATTTTTCCTTACTTAAACTCATCGCTTTTAGGTTTATCGAATTTTCTAATTTTGGTATCATACTTTCTTTTCTCGCAATATTCTATTTTTCTTCTCATAACATTGGTTAATGTGTCTGTTTTATGAAATTCCTCAGCAATGTTAGCAATTTTACAAGCAAAAACGATCACATCAGACACTTCAGCAGGAACCTCGTCCCAGTTTTCTTCTAAAATCGCTTTTGCAACTTCACCTGTTTCTTCTACTAACTTAAAAATCGCTATTTTTATAGCTTCTTCTTCTTTTTGAGAAATATGCTTTTTTTTAGTAAAAGATTTTTCCCATTCCTGTATTTCTTTAATAGTCAAATTTTTTTCCATAGATTTAAATATGTTATATTAAAATTCTTTTAAATAATTTATAATTTTTTCTTCTTCGGTGAAGAAGTATATCCGTGTATCAAAATAACTTTTTTCATATCTTTATTCTATCAAAAAATCGCCTAGATAAAAAGGCGATTTGTATCTGCTCTGGAGATAGGATTCGAACCCGTCTTGGTCGCAAGAACTACACTCAAGTTTGCTATGGTGGC
>CAZOJF010000042.1:0-3275 GCA_964580085.1 uncultured Candidatus Saccharibacteria bacterium
ATCATAACAAAAGAAATTTAAATTCCTTTCCGCCATAATTTTAGAATCCAACTGACGAATTGATCCAGCTGCTATATTCCTAGGATTAGAATAAATTGATAAACCATTCTTTTCTCTCAACTCATTTATTTTTAAGAACTCTTTTTTAAAAATAATTGCTTCTCCCCGAACAATAATTTCTTTGGAAATATTATTTCTTAATTTCAAAGGAATAGAATTTATTGTTTTTATATTTTGAGTTACATTTTCTCCTATGATGCCATTCCCTCTTGTCGCTCCTGTTCGCAAAATATTGTTTTTATAAATTAATTCTATGGCTAAACCATCAAATTTTAATTCACAAAAATAACTAAGGTTTTCTTTTTCTTTAATAGTCAAAAGTTTTTTAATTCTTTTTTCCCAATCTTTCATATCTTGCGTTGAAAAAGCATCATTAAAAGAAAGCATTTTCTTGGAATGTTTTATCTTCTTAAATTTTTTAAGAGGCATCCCTCCTATTCTTTGGGTCGGAGAATCAGACGTTATAAATTCTGGATATTTTTGTTCTAAGTCAAAAAGCTCTTTTTTTAAAGAGTCTAACGCTGAATCAGAAATTTCCTGTCTATCTAAAACATGATAGAGATAACGGTGATGTCTGATAAGTTTTTTTAATTTCTCAATTCTTTTTTTTGTTTCAGACTTATTCATTAAAATAGACGAAGAGAACTTTGTCCTCTCCTTTATTTTAGCTCTCACTACATGAAAGTTTGGTTATTAAAAATTCTCTTTAGTAATTTACCTTAATAGCTCTTTGACTATTTCTATAAGTCCCTACTGACTTAATAGTTGTCTCTTCTCCATCAACAACAACCGAAACATTATAACCCGCCTCCCCCTCTAATAAAGTGTCCGAAACTATTCCTGTTTCTCCTTGTTTTCTTCTTTCATATAAAGAACGCTCTATGCCTGTATTGGCAACATAAAAAGATATCACTGAATTCTCAAGACCTTTAGCAATTTTAATTCCGCTAATTGACATACTAATTAAACCCAAAGACACAGCCGATAGGATCGACATAATCATAATTGCTAAATATAAGGAAACACCTTTTTGATTTGGCATATTAATATTTTACATCTAAGTCTCTTTGAGATATAGTTGTTTGAATATTTAATGTTTGTGGCTTAATCTCTTTTGTTCGGATTTCCAAAATAATTGTTACTTTTGGCTGAAAATCATCTGTTTGACATTGTCCAGAAAGTTCAAAAGATAGTTTATTTACTTGAAAAATATCTGGGGTTAAAGCAGTAAATTCAGTGGCAAGACCTTTTTTCTCTTTTATTTGCCCATCTTCTAAAATAAACCATTGGTCTTCTTTGTTATAATTTAGAAATCTTATCTTTGTTAAGTTGTCTTCTGGGTTTACGAAATTACAACCAGCAGGAATATAATCTCCTGTCAAATCTTTTTTGGCCATTCTTATTGTTCTGTCCATATATTCAATAGCATAAGAGGTAGTATCAGAAAGTGTTTGCAATGCTATACTTTTTTTTTGTGTCTGAATAGCTGAACCAAAAAGATCTATAATCGAAACCATAACAATTGAAAATATTGCCATAGAAACCATAAGTTCGATTAAGGTAAAACCTTTTTTCATATTATCTCCAATTATATAAATGTTCCTCAACTTCTAATGTTCCTAAAGAAGAACCTAATTCTGACCATGTAATTTGAACTATGACCTTTATTCCATCTGGGGGTATATCAGTAATTGTTATTTTTCTTTTAAATCTTGAATTATCCCCATCTCCATAATTATAAAATCCATTGGAATCAATTTGAAGATATTGATTTGCATAAGGAGAAAAAACTGGATCATTATAATCAACCTCGCATCCGGAAGCACAATCAGTTAAGCCCTTGTCCCAGTCATCATTATTAAGCCAGTTTGTGTCTCTGGTGTTAGAAACTAATTCTATGCCCTCTTGAGCCAAACGAGAGGCCACAAAACGAAATGAGTTAAGATATGTTAAAGAAACAACTTTTGTAATCGCTGCATAACAGGCCATAATTCCTATAGTAAGAACAGTGATAGCTACCATTATTTCAATTAAAGTAAATCCTTTTGAATGCATAATTTTATTTTTTGTTATATAAAATAAAGTAGGGATTTTTATTTTGGAATTTTGTTTTATTCAACATAAACTAAACCCGATTGGTTGATTATTACCGACTTAATTTCACCGGAAGTGCCAATGCACAGATTTAAAGTAACTTTAGAACATTGGACTGGGGCATGAACAGGGTGGTCAGGACGGCCAATCCAAATTTCAGTTTTAGGATCAGGTGGCGCAAAAGTTAAATGAACTTTTTTTGGTCCTTTTGGAGAACAACCATCCCAAACAATACTTTTTAAATAAATATCATCTTCATATTCCATAGTCTTGATTAATATATCATCTGAGCCTGGAGCAGAGGGAAAGAACAAACCATCATCATTATTAATCTCAGCAAATAATTGATAGAAATTAGAATCATCTCCGTCTGAATATATTCCGTAACGGAGAGGAACAACATTACCACACTCTGTACAAACATTAGCCGACATTGTCATTTCCTGCATTTCTCTTATGTCCTGACACAATTTATAAGCCGAATTTTGCAAAGCAAATAGTTGTTCTCCATGTTTCCAATTTAAAAACACAACCGAAGAAAGTATGCTAATTATAGCCATTACTATAAAGAGTTCAATTATTGTAAAACCTTTTTTCATACAAACGAATTTCTATAATAAAAGAAAATCTAAATACCAATTAATTAAATTCTGTCCCCAGAATAGAGCAAGAAATGTCCCTGTTATTAAGAATGGACCAAAAGGAACTTGGCTCTTTAATTTTTTCTTGCCTGAGACTATCAGTCCTATTCCTATTATAGCACCAATAAAAAATGCTGAAAACAAAGCTACTAAGATATTGGGCCAACCTAAAAATAATCCCATAAAAAAAGCTAAATTTACATCTCCAAACCCCATACATTTCCCCTTAGAAAATAACCATATTAAGAAGAAAAATCCTGCTGCCCCAAAAGCACTTAGCAAAAAAGACCAAAAACTAGAATTATTTGCTTGAAAATTATAAATTAATTGATAAAAAAATGTTATTCCAATTAAAGGATAAATTACCTTATCTGGAATAATATAATGTTTTAAATCATAAACAAACAGAATAATAAGAAAAGATGAAGCAATTAATAAATAAAGAAACCTGATAGAAGTTAAAAGATTAAGAATTGAAAA
>CAZOJF010000043.1:0-3267 GCA_964580085.1 uncultured Candidatus Saccharibacteria bacterium
GGAATAATATAAAGAATCCCTCCTAAAATCTTAGTTGAGAAATTTAGTAAACTAATTTTTTTATTTGTTTCCAGTAACATATGATCTTATCATATATTATCATCACAAATTTGTCAAGAAATTAAGCGAGGGAAAAGTGATTTCTCTTTCTTAATCTCAAAATGCCACTCTTTGTCAGAAGGCTTTACTCCTAATTGCTCGAATATCTTTTCGGAAGTTTCTGGCAAAAATACTTGGAGCATTTGAGCAATATTCGCTAAAACAACTAATAAATTATTAATAGCTAACGCCTGATTTTCAGATTTTTTCCAAGGTTTTTCTTTTTCAATATATTTATCGCAAAAACTAATTAATTTCCAAATTGAACCTAAGGATTGATTAAACTTGAAATCATCTAAAGTTTTTTGATAATCTTCCCAAGTTTCATATATTTTAGTTTGAAGTTCTTCATTTGTTATCCCTTTTGGTTCAAAATTTTGTCCATCTACTAATTTAACAACTCTGGCTACCAAGTTTCCTAACCCCGAAGCTAAATCGCTATTGTAACGTTCCTCAAATTTCTGACGGGTATAGTCCCCATCTTCTGTCGGGGTAATTTCTCTCAAAAGAAAATACCTAACAGCATCCGTGCCGTATTTTTCAACTAAATCAAAAGGGTTAACAACATTTCCCAAGCTCTTGGACATTTTTTGTCCCTTAGATGTAATAAAACCATGAATAAAAATTTGTTTTGAGGGTTTTAACCCTGCGGACATAAGCATTGCCTGCCACATAGAAGATTGCTGACGCAAGTTATCTTTACCTGCTACTTGGATCCCAGGCCAGAAATCATTCAATTTCTCTAAATCATTCGGCCACCCTAAACAAGATATATAGTTGACTAAAGCATCAAACCAAACATACATAGTATGTTTAGCGTCTCCAGGTACATTTATCCCCCAGGGTGACTTTTCTTTTAAGCGAGAAATACTAAAATCTTCTAGCCCTTTTTTAGTAAACTCTTTAATCTCGTTAAGCCGGGATTTTGGCAAAACAAATTCGGGATTTTTCTTATATAAGCCCAAAAGCTTATCTCCATATTTTGAATAGCGGAAAAAATAGTTTTCTTCTTCAATAATTTCCAATTCTTGATTGGGGTGTAAGGGACATTTTCCTTTAACTAATTCTGATTCTGTTTTTTCCATTTCACATCCTACACAATACTTAATTTTATAATTCTTTTTATAAATATCTCCGTTTTTTTCACATCTTTTCCAAAACTCTTGGGTTGCTTTAATATGTTCTTTATCTGTTGTCCGGATAAAATTATTATAACTTAAATTCAGGGATTGTTTTAAATCTCTAAATTTCTGAGCATAAATATCACAAAAATCTTTAGTTAATAGATTTTGCTCTTTGGCCTTGCGATAAATCTTTAGCCCGTGTTCATCTGTCCCTGTATTAAAGAATACTTCTTCTCTTTTCTGACGATGATATCGAGCGATAACATCCGCCTGAATAATTTCTAAGGCAAAACCAAGATGCGGGTCAGAATTAGTATAAGCAAGAGTGGTAGTAATATAAAATTTTTTGTTTTGTTTCAGCATTATTTTGAACTAATAATTAGAACAAATTCACCTTTGATTTTATCTCCAACTTCGGGATTCTTAATCTTTGCAATTACTTGCTCAATAATCCCTCTATATGTTGTTTCAAACTTTTTAGTTAATTCACGACAAACAACTACTGATAATTTATTATTTATTATTGATATTTCTTTCAAGGTTTTCAAAATTCTATAGGGAGATTCATAAAGAACTACTGGATATTTAGAATTTATAACTTCCTGAAAAAACTTCTTTCTTTTTCTTTTCTGGGGAGGAAATCCTAAAAACAAAAATTTATCTGTTGGGAAACCGGAAATACTAGCTACGGATATTAAAGCAGATGGACCGGGAATAGGTATAATTTTTACTCGATCTTCTAAAAATTTAACTACTTCTTCCACTAACTTATTCCCTGGATCTGATATGCCCGGAGTTCCAGCATCAGAGACTAAAGCTATGTCTTGTCCTTTTTTTAACAATCCTAAAATATATTTTACTTTTTTAAGCTTTGAATGCTGATGGTAAGACAATGTTCTTGCTTTTATGCCAAAATGGTTTAAAAGTTTTTGGGTTACCCTAGTATCTTCGCACAAAATTAAATCAACGCTCTTGAGAATTTCCAGAGCTCGAATACTGATGTCTTTCAAATTTCCTATGGGCGTACCTACAATATACAAATTAGACATATAAACTAGAGTATTGTAACTTCCTCTTCTTCCTCTTCTATTTTCTTCGACTTCTCCAAATAATCGCTCAAGACTTCAAAAACAATCCCTACTAAAGGAATAATTAATATTGCACCCAATAGGCCCCAAAGTTTTCCTCCCACAACTAAAGATATTAAAACTAAAGAAGGAGGAATTCCTATAAATTTTTTGAAAAGTAAAGGAAGTAAAAGGTTTCCTTCTAATATTTGGATAATAACAAATGCTATTAAAACAAATAATGCTTGAAGCGGAGAAGTTAAAGCGACAATAGATACTACAATCAATCCGCTCAAAATAGGGCCGATCATCGGAACAAAATCAAAAATAGCAACTAATAAACTTAAAATAAAGGCATAATCAACATTAAAAATTCTTAAAACAAAATAACTTAATAGGCCCACAAAAAACATACCAATGATCCTGGATATAAACCAAGCTCCTACTTTTTTCTTTGATCTTTCTATCAACCGATGAAGATATTTATGGTGTTTGATAGAAGAAAAAGTAATTAGTATCTTTTCTAATAACCCTTTTTCCAGAGAAATAAAAAATGCTAAAGAAATAATAAACATCGTAGAAAAAACTCCACCAAAAATAGCAAATAAGGCATTAAAAATGTTTTGGCCTGTTTTACTTAAGACAATTTCTAGGTTAGAAGTAAAAGATTTTGTGTCTTCCGCAATTTGAATGCCAAACTTTTCCAGAACAGGTGAAATTTGCTGAAAATAGCCTGGAACATTTTGGCTAAATTCTTCAACTTCAGATAGAAACATTGGGACTGTTTTATAAATAAATAATCCTAAAAGGAAAAAGACCACAAAGTATAAAAAAATTGCGGTTATAATTCTAGGAATTCTTTTTTTCTCAAAAAAATCAATCAAAAAATTAAATAATATTGATACAACAAAGGCAAAAACAAACCAAACAAAAATATCTCTGATTAAATAAAGTATATAAAGAGAAATTACAGCTAA
>CAZOJF010000044.1:0-3119 GCA_964580085.1 uncultured Candidatus Saccharibacteria bacterium
TCTTAATACATATAACAGAAGGAAGGAAAATTACTTCTCTCGCTTTATTGTTTTCAGGTTATATGAAAAAAGACAAAATAAAGGGGGCGTATTATATTATTGAAGAAACAAACCAAGTTTTACCACTTCCATTGATTTCTTTTGATTTAGGAGAAAGTAAAAAGAAATTATTAAGAGAACTTTCTAAAGGAAATGGGGTGGTGCACGATTTAGAAAAGAAATTGAATCTTAAACAAAGTGCAATTTACCAGCATGTTCAAGAATTAAAACAAGGTGGCTATATCGAAAATGGTAAAGAACTAAGGCTCACTAATTTAGGGAGGATGATGATTTTGTAAAATGAAAACAGAACATAAGATAATTTTTGGGAATTCTAAAAATATGAAAGAGTTAAAAGATGAAAGTGTAGATTTAATGATAACTTCTCCCCCTTACCCTATGATTAAAATGTGGGACGAAATGTTTGGAGAACAAAATCCAGAAATTACTCAAACATTAAAAGAAGAGGATGGAGAAAAAGCATTTGAATTAATGCATCAAGAATTGGATAAAGTTTGGAAAGAGACATTTAGAGTTTTGAAAAATGGGGGAATTGCTTGTATAAATATAGGAGATTCAACAAGAACATTAAAAGACGTTTTTCAAATTTACACAAATCATGCAAGAATCTTAAGATCTTGTTTGGATCTTGGTTTTCATGCATTACCTGAAATCCTTTGGATTAAAGAAACCAATAAACCAGATAAGTTTATGGGTTCTGGAATGTTACCTGTTGGTGCTTATGTAACTTTAGAGCATGAGCATATTTTAATTTTAAGAAAAGATGGAAAAAGAAAATTTATTAAACCAGAACAAAAAGAAAATAGGCAGAAAAGTGCTTTCTTTTGGGAAGAAAGGAATATTTGGTATTCTGATAAATGGAAAGATATTAATGGAGTTTTCCAAAAACTCAATCATACAAAATTAAGAGCGAGGAGTGGAGCATACCCTATTGAATTGACTTACAGATTAATTAATATGTTTTCTGTTCAAGGAGATCTTATTTTAGACCCTTTTTTAGGAACAGGAACAACAACTTTAGGGTCAATGGCATCTATGAGAAATAGTATTGGTTATGAGATAGATAAAAATTTTAACGAACTTATAGAAGAAAGAGTCAAAGAAATAAAAAAGATAGTTGATATTCGTGTTAAAGAAAGAACAAATAGTCATAAAGAATTTGTCAAAAAAAGAGAACAAGAAAAAGGAAAATTAAAGTATGTAAATAAAAATTATAAATTTCCTGTAATGACAAGACAAGAGATAAATCTTTATATTCCAAGAATAAAAGAAGTTAAAAAGATTAGAGAAAATTTATTTGAAGTAGAACATTTATTCTAACTCGCTTATATCAACATTAATGCCGTCTTTCTTTTTATCATAAAAAATAAATTTAACATTTATTTTCTCTCTTAGCATATTTTTTGTCTTATAAGTTATTGGTTTTATTGAGACTGAGGTTTCCCCTATGAAACCATCTATTCCTTTACTTTCTTCTTTAGGAGTAGATAATCTATAATTTGTTTTTTTCATCTTAGCTACTCTTTTTAATATTGCCTCTTGAAATTTTAATCCAATAAAAGTTTTATCTATAACTAAATCTTCAACCCATCTTCTAATCATCTCTTTATCTATTTCATTAATTGCTTCTTTTAATTTTTCAAGCATATCCAAAATTTTTTTAGTTGCATTATTTATTGAATCTGGATGCTTATTGAGATACCATTCTTTCCACTTTCCATATTCTTTATGAGGGCACTCTTGAATTAAATCAGATAGTTGTCCAACAACTTTCGGTCTTGTCCCTTGAGCATTTTGATTTGCTAAATTAATTATTTGTGTAGTATATTTTGGAAAGTCCTGCGCTTCTCCAGAAATTTCTTTAATTAACTCATTATTCTTGATCTTAAACATAAAACACATAAGAAATTAATACTTAAAATCTTTTGTATTTTCCCCAATCTTTTTAAATAAGACACTTTTAGTATTTTTGTCTCTGTAGCTCAGGGTTTAGAGCGCTGCTCTCATGAGGCAGAGGTCGGGAGTTAAAATCTCCTCAGAGACATTATTTTTCTATTTCTTCCCAACACACTTAAATTTCTTTCTTTTTTATAATTAAATCTCAACTTCCTCAAAATCTGGTTCATCTTTATCTGGATAAGGAAAATTAATCAATAATCCTTTTTTCAATCCAAGAGTTCTCAAATAAGATTTGGTTTGACTTGTGTGCGATTTTGTTATTGCTGACCCTGCTTTTAGTTCTACTACAAACTTTTTTTCTATAATAAAATCTAATTTATGTATTCCTACTTTTTCATCCTTATACATTATTTCTGTATTAAATTCAATTTCATAATCAATTTTTGCTTTTCTTAATTCATAAGCCATTGCTTCTTCATAAACAGTTTCATTGTAACCTGCCCCTAAAATTTTATAGACTTCTGTTGCAAGTTTTTTTAATTTCTTAGTTATTTCTTTCTCGTTCATTTTAAATTCCCCCACGGCCAAGAATCTTTAGATCTTCTTACCTTTTTCTTTGTCGTTTTCTTTTTTACTACTCTTTTTTTAGGTTTAGCAAAATGTTTTTTTCTATATTGTTCAATACTTGTAGTTCCCATCCCTCTATTACAAGTTGAACAGATAGGACGCAAGTTAGTAATATGGTTTTTTCCTCCTTTAGCAACTGCTTTGTTATGTCCTACATGGAAATTAGTAAAATGTATTGGACGAATTTTGCAGCAATAACATTTAGCCTGTGTTTTATTACCCATGTACTTGATCCAAACTAAATCTCTTAACGCTTTTCCTATTGGTTTTCTTTTATTTTTTTTACTCATACCAGAAATACTGCTACTACTTAATATTTTTTTAAGTTCTTTTTCATAACTGGGTGCCATATTATTTCTTAGTCTTCAAATTATTTAAATCTTGCCAACACACTTAAAATCTTTTCCTAACCAAAAATCCCCTCACATTCTCCTTCTTCATCGCCGTAGGTATATACATCACTGAATCCTGCGTCAATTATCAACTTGTTCACGAAAACCTCTTTCCCTAGATTATTCACATAAACAAAAGCA
>CAZOJF010000045.1:0-3038 GCA_964580085.1 uncultured Candidatus Saccharibacteria bacterium
TTATGTTTATATTAGGAAAAAAAATAAAGATGAGTCAGATATTTGATGAAGATGGTAAAGTTATCCCAATTACCTTTATTGAAGCAGGTCCTTGTTTTGTTACTCAAGTAAAAACAAAGGGAAAAGATGGATATAAGGCCCTACAGATTGGATTTGAAAAAAAGAAAAAACCCAAGAAAACAGATAAAAATAAAGAATTTCATTATTTAAAAGAAATTAGAAATCATGAAGATGAAAAGCTAGAATTAAAAGTGGGAGATAAAATTGATGTTTCAGTTTTTAAGGAAGGGGATAAAGTTAAGGTTTCCGGTATTTCCAAGGGAAAAGGTTTTCAAGGAGGAGTAAAGAGATGGGGTTTTCACGGTAAGAGTGCTAGCCATGGTGTTAAACACGAACATAGAACATTGGGTTCAGTCGGAAGTACAGATGCCGCCCGAGTTTTTAAAGGTAAAAAAATGCCGGGGAGAATGGGATATGAGAGAGTTACCAAAAAGAATTTAAAAATTGCCAAAATAGATCTAGAAAATAACTTAATAGCTATCAAGGGAGCTGTGCCCGGAAGGCCAGGAACCTTGTTAGAGATTGCGAGCCAATGAAGTATCCAACTTATAATGGAAAAGGAAAGAAAAATACAGAAGAAATAACTTTACCTAAGGAAGTTTTTGGAATTAAAATAAACCCTGGCTTAGTTCATCAGGTTTTTGTTAGTCAAATGGCTAATAAAAGACAATCGACAGCTCATACCAAAGATAGGGGAGAAGTTAGGGGAGGAGGTAAGAAACCCTGGCAACAGAAAGGAACTGGAAGAGCCAGAGCTGGTTCAAACAGATCTCCAATATGGACAGGAGGAGGAGTTACTTTTGGCCCAACAAACCAAAGAAACTTTAAAAAGATAATCCCTAAAAAAATGAAAAGAAAAGCATTATTAATGATTTTAAGTTCCAAGGTAGAAGAAAAAATGCTTGTCATTATAGATAATTTAAAAATAGACAACCCGAAGACAAAACAACTTTTAGATATTCTGCAAAAACTTCCGGGAGAAGCAAAAAATTGTTTAATTGCTTTAGCTGAGCCTAATAAGGATTTATTTTTAGCCAGCAGAAATATTCCCAAAGTTAAAGTTATTGAAGCTAGAAATTTGAACTGTATTGATTTACTTTCTTTTAAATATTTGGTAATACAGAAAGATGCGATAAAAAAGATAAAAGAAACATTTAAAAAGTAATTATGGCTATATTTGATTTTTTAAAAAAAAGTGAAATAAAGAAAGAAATTGAAAAACCAAAAAAGGTAGTTAAGAAACCTGTTGTTCAAAAAAAGAAAACTCCTTTACCTATTAAAGTTGCCGAAAAAAAGATAATAAAAAAACCGAGTTTACATAGATATTCTAAGCATTATGAACAAGGCTATAGAGTATTAAAGAGTGTTCATATTACCGAAAAAGCTACTGAGTTAGCAGAAAAAAATCAATATATTTTTAAAGTTTTTCCAGATAGCAATAAGCAGGAGATTAAAAAAGTTGTGGAAAGCATATATAGCGTTGATGTTGTATCAGTTAATATAATAAATATTCATAGAAAAAGAAAAAAATTAGGTAAAAGTATTGGATGGAAACAAGGATATAAAAAAGCGATTGTAAAAATAAAGCAGGGGCAGGAAATTGAAATATTGCCAAGATAATATGAAAACATATAAACCAACAACTCCCTCAAGGAGAAAAATGACTGGAACAGATTTTTCAATGTTAACCAAGAAAAAGCCAGAGAAGAAACTTTTAAAAGGATTAAAGAGAAAATCTGGTCATTCAAATAAAGGAAGAATTAGCGTTAGACACAAAGGTGGGGGTGCTAAAAGGCGCTATAGAATGGTTGACTTTGGACAAAAAAAGATAGATGTTACTTCTAAGGTTATTGCCTTTGAGTATGATCCGTTTAGGTCTGCTTTTATCGCTCTCTTAGAAGACGATGATAAAGAAAAAAGATATGTTATATGCCCTCAAGGTTTAAAAATTGGAGATACTTTAGAATGTTCAAACAAAACTAAAGTGTCTATCGGGAACAGAATGAAATTGAAAAATATTCCCTCCGGTACAATAATTTATAATATTGAAGTAGAACCAGGCCGAGGAGGAAAGATTACTAGATCTGCTGGGACGTCCGCCCAAATTTTAGGGCAAGAAGAGAAATATACTCAATTAAAAATGCCTTCTGGAGAAGTAAAAAAAGTTTTAGGAGAATGCTTTGCTTCCATCGGAGAGGTTTCAAACCCAGAACACAGATTTATAAAACTCGGTAAAGCGGGAAGATCAAGGTGGAAAAGAAGGAGACCAACAGTTCGGGGGTCAGCTATGAACCCAGTTGATCATCCTCATGGCGGAGGTGAGGGGAGATCGCCGATTGGAATGCCTTATCCCAAAACTCCTTGGGGCAGACCAGCCCTAGGAGTTAAAACCAGAAAGAGAAAATGGACAGACAAGTTAATAATTAAAAGACGTAAAAAGAAATAAAGTATTATGTCCAGATCAATTAAAAAAGGTCCTTATATAGACCAGAAATTATTAAAAAAACTTTTCAATATAAAAAAGGGAAGCAATATAATTATTAAAACATGGTCTAGAGCGGCGGTTATTAGCCCAGAGATGGTTGGATTTATTTTTGGTGTTTACAATGGGAAGGAACACGTAGCGGTCCAAGTAGTAGAAGACATGGTTGGACATAAACTTGGTGAATTTTCAGCAACAACTAAGTTTATAAAACATGGAGGTAAAATGCAAAAGGGGATTGATCAAAAAACTAAAAGTTAGTAAATTATTATGAAAGCTACGGCAAAATTAAGTTACATAAGGATTGCTCCAAGAAAAATGCGTCTTTTAGCAGATTTAGTTAGAAATAAAAAAGTTGATAGAGCTATGGTTCTTTTAGATTTTAATTTGAAAAAAGGAGGCATACCCTTAAAAAAACTTTTATCTCAAGCAATGGCTAATGCTAAAGATAATTCAGAATCAGGAAAACAATTAGATAATTCTCTTTTTTATATAT
>CAZOJF010000046.1:0-2960 GCA_964580085.1 uncultured Candidatus Saccharibacteria bacterium
ATGTAACTTAAGAATTAATTTTTCATCTATTTTTAATGATGAATTTGAAAGATATTTTAATAAATAAGAAAATGCCGCCTGATGATTTTTTACTTCAAGATGTTCAACCATACTTTTATTTGACAAGGTAATGTTATCAAATAAAATAGTTTTTGTTTCATTCTCAGTTAAGCTACTCCCCTCTAAGCGGTTAGTATGGTAAGTCAAAGAAAGCATTATTTGGTCATAGATATCAGGATTTTTTGTAATCTTTTTTAAAACATTTTTATATCTTTTGGATTTCGCCAGTATTATTTGCTTTTTTGCCATTAATGGATCTTGAATAATAGTCTTTTGGCCTGTGTATTGAAAGTATAAATTGTTAATATTCTTTTCCGCATTTCTACGAGGATTTGATTTTTTGTTAATCCAACTATTAAAAGCAACAAAAGACACCCCAAGTGTTTTGGCTAGATTTTCTTGAGTAAGCCCTGAAATATTTTTGATAATCTGTAATTTTTCCCTTATAGTCATACTGCTTTATTGTATGAAACTTTATAAAGTTTGTCAATATCTGATACCTTATAAAGTTTCTATCTAGAGAATATGTTCAGTTGGTGCTTTTTTGCACAGATTGCTTTTATTTATTCAGTTAAAAATTAAATTGATTGAATTTCCACTATTTTGAGATTGAGCCACCATGATAATTTAATTTATAAACTTCTTCTCCCTGTTTAAATATTCGCCTTCTCCGGCATAAGTATTTCTTCTAGCTTCAGTTATAAACTTTTTTAATTCTTCAAAGTTAATTTCTCCTTCCATAATTTTATTTTAACTTATTATTTTATCTTTAATATATTTATAACTTGTCATTTAAATTATTTGTTCGACTAGTTTTTTTATTCTTTCTACTTCCTTGTCAATCAAGTCTCCTTCATATTCTCCGCTGTGAGCATGGGCACTGCCATAAGAAGGCTTTTTTTGATCTAGATGTAAGTTAAAGATAAAATCCCCTGCTCCCTTCTCTTTAATATAAATATGAAATCTTGGATAATTATTACCAGTAAGAGTTCTAACAATACTGTATTCTCCTTGGCCATTTATGCTCATAGGTCTATACCCTATCCTTCTTGATATGTTTATAATATTTTCATTCTTAATCTCAATAACAAATTTCATAATTATTAAACACTTTTTACAAATTCATCTATAGAATTGTAAAACTTATCAAAGATTAGATACATGCTTTCGGCTTCTTTCTTTTCGCCAATTAAAATACATTTCTTTCCTAGTCCATAAGCAATTCCTACTTCAATATGAGCAGAACTACCAGATGGAAGAAGTAAAATTAAAATATCTGAATCTTTGATCTTGCTCACAGCATCTTTAAATATAGCATAGATACGCTTGTCTGCTTGCCAGTTTGGTATAGATTCAAACTCTTGCATTTCTAATTCCGGATCCCCTTCTGAAGAACGTATATTAGCATTAGATTCAAAAAAACAGTAAACAAACTGTCCTTTGCCTCTTAATTTTTCAGTTAGTTCAAGAACTTTATCTCTGTTTCTCCATTTAGAAGATATAAAATATTTCATTTTTCTAAAGCCCTTCTTTCTCAAATTTCTCTTTCTGGGTTGCATCAACCTGTTGAAGAAGTTTTGTTAATTCTGCAACATGTTCTTTCTCATCATTCATAACGTGAGTTAAAACCTTTTTTACTTCTTCGTCGTCAACTTCATCTATGTGTCCCTGATATTGATTAATGGCTTCTAATTCTCCAACCAAATCTGCTCTTAAATTGTTTAAATTTTTATTATCCATATATTTATTAATTAATTTATTGTGACCTTTTATCTAAAATTGACTAATTAAAAACATTCTTATATTACTCTGGAAGAATACAAAAAGTATTATTAAATCTATTAATATAATTAAAAAGACCAATGATCGAAACAATTTCTACAATCTGTTCTTCTGAAAACTTTTCTTTTAATTTAGGAAGCAACTCTGGAGTACAAATATTTGCCTTTAAGGTTACTTCTTTAACTAACTTTAAAACTTGGACTTCCTCTTTTGATAAATCTGTATTCTCTTTTATTCTTTTCATTGTTTCTTCATCTGCTCCTAATTTCTTAAGCATTTTTTCAGTTACATCTACACAAAAAGGACACTTTAAATTTTGAGAAACTGTATAAGCTATTTTCCATTTCAAAAAACTTTCTATCTTTCCCTCTACCATTACCACTGTAAATAATTCTCTAAACTCTTTTAGAATCTTAGGAGAATGAGCCATTACTTTTACCCATTCGGGAACCTTTTTACCTTTATTCTCAAACTCCTCATAGATTGATTTAGTTGCTTCGTCTATTTGCTCTTTTTCTAATGATGAAATTATGGCCATATGTTTATTTTGTTATTTTAAATACCAAAACCTGGCATTTGTGACATTTTACTAGCCAGAAGCATTTGAATCTTTTTCATAGATTCATTAAGGCATTCCTTAAGAACTAATTCTTGTTCTTCTTTACTCAAATCAGGATTAAGCTGAATTTCTTCTATCTCCATTTTACCATTGATAACCACTCTAATCCCCTTTTTTTCTACTTCTGCTTTCTCTTGAGAGACAGAATCTCTTAATTCTTTAAGCTGTTGTAATTGTTTTAGTTTATCAAACATAATTTTATTTTTATTTATATTATTTACTTTATCTAATTTCAGTCCCAGCTGGTACTTCTTTGTCTGGTTTTAATAATACTGGTTCCCCCTCATCATTCGCTGCTAAAAGCATTCCTTGGCTCTCTAAATCCATTAAGGTTCTTGGCTCTAAATTAATAATAACAACTATCTCTCTTCCAATCAATTCTTCAGGTTGATAAAACTTCCCAATCCCAGCAATAATTTGCCTCTCTTCATTTCCTAAATCTATTTCTAATTTTAAAAGTTTCTCCGACTCCTCTATTTTCTCCGCCGAAACTATTTTT
>CAZOJF010000047.1:0-1103 GCA_964580085.1 uncultured Candidatus Saccharibacteria bacterium
CCCGAAATAGCTTTAGGGCTAGCTTCGAGTTATACACTATAGGGGTAGAGCACTGGATGGTTTGTTATGGGATTTATCCTAGGCAAATCAACCAAACTCCGAATACTATAGTTTTTTATCTCGGAAGTCAGACTGTGGGGGCTAAGCTCCATGGTCGAGAGGGAAACAGCCCAGATCATAATCTAAGGTCCCTAAATCAAGCTAAGTGTGTTAAGGAAGTTAAGTCTCTCTGATAGTTAGGAGGTTAGCTTAGAAGCAGCTATCCTTTAAAAAATGCGTAATAGCTTACTAACTAAGAGATTTTGCGCCGAAAATTTAGGGGGCTCAAGCTTGGTACCGAAGATATGGATTACTCGTGTTTACACGAGTAGTGGTAGGGGAGCGTCCTTTTTGCATTGAAGCTTCTTCGTAAGGAGGAGTGGAGCGGAAAGGAGTGAGAATGTTGGCATAAGTAACCGCAATCTCGGTGAGAGCCCGAGACACCGAAAGCCTAAGGTTTCCTTGGCAATGACAATCATCCAAGGGTTAGGCGGGCCTAAGGTAAACCCGAAAGGGGTAGCCGATGGACAGCAGGTTAATATTCCTGCCCCCAAATATATAATTCTAAAATTGTGACGAAGTTTAGTAGCTCAGGCGGATTAGCGGATTTCTGTTGTTAATTTAAGATTTTTCAAGAATTGACAGGAAGCTGAATTTCGGTTCAGTGAACTTGAGTGAGCAAGCTTCCAAGAAAAGCTTTTTAGGAGTTTAATATATATTTGGTCCGTACTAAAACCAACACAGGTAGGCTGGTGTAAGTATACTAAGGTGAACGAGTGAAAGCTCCTGAAGGAACTCGGCAAAAAAGTGACCGTAAGTTAGCGATAAGGTCTCCCCACCTTTGGTGGGGCGCAGTAAACATCCCCCTAGCGACTGTTTACTAAAAACACAGGTCCCTGCTTAACTTGTAAAAGGAAGTATAGGGGCTGAGGCCTGACCAGTGCCGGAGTGTTAAGGTTGGCGGTGCTTGTCTTTATTGATGAGTGCTAACTGATTGAAGCCTCCGGTGAACGTCCGCGGTAACTCTGACCGTGTTAAAGTAGCATAATCCCTTGCCAGGTAAG
>CAZOJF010000047.1:1203-2844 GCA_964580085.1 uncultured Candidatus Saccharibacteria bacterium
ACGACTGGGGGACTGTCTCCAGGAGTTGCTCGGTGAAAATGCAATCCTCGTGAAGATGCGAGGTACCTGCGGCTAGACGGAAAGACCCCGGGAGCTTTACTGTTCCCAGATATTGGTCTTTGGTTTTGGATGCGTAGCGTAGGTGGTAGACTTTGAATCTCTGCTTTCGGGTAGGGAGGAGTCGCCAATGAAACACCACCCTTTCAAAGTCATAGTTCTAATTCCACTTTTGTGGAAGACAGTGTCTGGTAGACAGTTTAAGTGGGGCGCTTGCCTCCTAAAAGGTAACGGAGGCGTTTAAAGGTTGGCTAGCTCCGGATGGAAATCGGAGTGATAGGACAAAGCCATAAGCCAGCTTTACTGCGAGACGGCTATGTCGAGCAGTTGCGAAAGCAGAACTTAGTGAACCGACTCCGGTTAATAGAATCGGAGAAGATTATCAGATAAAAGCTACCCCGGGGATAACAGGCTGGTAGGGCCCGAGAGTTCATATCTACGGCCCTGTTCGGCACCTCAAAAAACGCAAATCGGGGTGCTATGACAGTAATGTCATACCAAAAATTTGGCTAATAACGGTGAAACCCAAGTTTTTTTATGTTAAAATAAAGAAATGGGCAATACCGTGGGAAGTCTAACTCAATTTTGAGTTATGACCCCGTAGAGACTTTGTCCGTAAAGGACAGGATAGAAGGTACTTTATAATAAAGATTTAAACTTCTATAACACGCCAACTCCATTAAGATTTAGCATTTAAAAAAGATTGTCTTTTTTAAATTTGTTATAGTTTAGTGGATGAAGATATAGTCCATACTATTAGAAATAATAGATAAATGCGATGTCGGCTCATCCTATCCTGGAGGTGGAGAAGCTTCCAAGGGTTTGGCTGTTCGCCAATTAAAAGGGTACGCGAGCTGGGTTTAGACCGTCAACAATAAAAGTAAACCCAAAACATTGAGATACACACGGCGGCTTTCGCGAGTAATCGCGATCGAATAAACTGACTCATATCGGTGAATTCCTAATAATTATATTGATACTCAACCTGTCATATGTTAGGAGAATACCGAGGGAAGTTGTTTATGAATAAATTTTTTTCTTCAATCAAAAAAGCTTATATTGCAGGATTTCTTGATGGAGATGGAAGTATTTATGTAAGGTTAAAACCAAATTCAACTTACAAGTATGGATTTCAGGTTGCGCCTTATATTGTATTTTTCCAATCGCAAAAAAGTAGAGTAAATTTTGAGAAAATTTGTTCTATGATTGGATTAGGCCATCTTCGTGAGAGGAATGATGGTATTCTAGAATACATAATTAGTAAGCATGATGCGGTAAATGTTCTTCTAAAAATAATTAAGCCATATACTATATTGAAAAAAGAACAAGTAGCATTGATGTTGAAAATTCTTAAGCAGAAAGAAAAAGTCAAAAGCAAGAAAGACTTTATCAAATTAGCTGAATTAATTGATAAATTTAGAATATTAAATTATTCTAAAAGAAGAAAAATTCGTAAATTAACCCCGTAGAGACTTAAGTTATTAAAACAACTTAGATGGAAACGTTTTCCATAACACGTCGGTCTCCTGATAAATTTTAATATATCAGGATGGTGGTATAGTCCATACACTTGGTAACAAGTGA
>CAZOJF010000048.1:0-2711 GCA_964580085.1 uncultured Candidatus Saccharibacteria bacterium
TGGTAATTTCATATTTTATTATTATGCCTTAAAAATTGATTTTTTTCAATTTTTCTATTGTTTTGTTGTAAGATACGAACTTTTGTAATATAATAAAATAACCTAAATTCTTGGTTCAATTTTAAGACTATGCGTCTCAAAGATAAATTTTACGCAATTAAATTACGAAAGCAGGGAAAGACCCATCGAGAAATTAGAGAAAGAATATCTAATCTATCCAAGGGCACCCTATCGGGGTGGCTTAGGTATATTGAATTAACTCCTGTCCAACAAAAGAGGATTGCAAAAAGGGCTAGTCAAGGGATGATGAAAGCGAGATATTTAGCTGCAAAAACCCACAGAGAAAATAGGATAAAAAGAATGAATGAAACTATTCAGAGGGCAAAAAAGGAAGTATCAAGATTAATTTGTGATCCTCTCTTTTTCTTGGGAGTAACTCTGTATTGGTGCGAAGGTACACAAAAAACAGGAAGTTTTAGTTTTATAAATTCAGATCCTGTTATTATTAAAATCATGATAAGGTGGTTAAATGATATTTGCGAAATACCTAAAAAACAGATAAAGTTTAGATTATATATTCATAAGATATACGCACACGAAGAATGTGAAAAATTTTGGAGCAAAAAATTGGGAGTGCCTTTATCCCAGATTAAAATTACATACAAGCCAACCCCTCACAAGGTTAAAAGAAACCCGGGTTATAAAGGATGCTTAAAGGTTGATGCTGGTGGGGTAGAATTGTTTAGAAAATTTCTTGGTTGGAAAGAGGGAATATTAGAACATCTGGAATTGATATAAATTGCCCCCGTGGTGAAATTGGATATCGCCTCGGCCTTCGGAGCCGATGTTGGGGGTTCGAATCCCTCCGGGGGCACCAGCAAGGAAAAGTCAGATTTTGTTGGCGATTAACTAACTCAAAAGTCGTAAATTGAAATATTAATCATTACTATAAAGCTATGTTTAAATTTTTGAACAAGAGAGTTGCTACTCCGATAGCAATTATTATTGTATGTGTCGTTTTAATCGGAGGAATTGTTGTTTGGCAGTATTTGGAGACGCAAAAAGAGGGAGAAGAAATCACTGAGGACAAGAAAGAGGGAGAACCAATAACTGCTTTTTTAGCTGCCGCAAAAGATAGTTCTGTCATAGCGATCCTTTATGATAGAGTCGAAAAGAAGATTACTCATGAAAAAACTATAGATCTCAATGGCTTACGTTTAAGTGCCTCAGGTTTTGAAGCGCAGGGCAGTAATGACTCAGTCCAATATAATATTGTAACGAATCAGATCCTTCTATCTGTACGTAATTTTTCATACTATGATGGCAGTTCTTTGACGGATGCGCCATATTCAGAAGCTATATGGGTAACATCATTTGATGAGGACAATGATCCCCAGGTAATCTTTATACCAAAAGGCAATATACGTCATTGGATTACACATCCTGACAAACCAATAATCTACGTTCTTGATTTGGTCCATTTTACTTCTCCGAAGGCGAGGAAAGCGGAAATTTTAGAAATTAATCTTTTAAACAAAAAGGTTCGAAAAATTGCCAGCGTGAGTGGTGATCTAATCCAGGGCCAGCATTTTAAATTAGTTATGTCAAAAGATGGAAATTCTATTTTTCAAGCTGTTCAAATGTATAAACCAGGAGACATTTTCCAAGGTGCTCAAACGTATGAATCAGACAGAATCTTACTTAAACAAATTGATTTGGTGAACGGTGAAGTTGCTATTATTATGAATCTTAAGGACATGTCTGGTCATTTTGATACAGATAATCTTTCTCCTAGTGAAAATGTTTTTGTTTTCTTTAGCGGTTGGCTAGGAAGAAAAGGTTTACAAATCCGCTATTTAAAAGAGCAGAAAACGGAGATTCTAATTCCGGAGGATTTAGACATAGCGAATTTTAATCTTTGCTGGTCAGGTGATAACAATAATTTGCTTCTTTTACTGAAAGTTGATGGTACATCTACGCCATTTATGTATTTTATTAAGGAGCAAATGGGCGAAAGCATTGATATTTTAACAGGCCAATATCCATTAGCATGGGCACCTGCAAAAAATTATATTCTCTTCAAGGAAGGCACTTATGATAATTTACGTTGGAATATCTTTGATTTAAAGGCTAACAAAGTTGATAATATTTATTCTTTTTTACCATTTTACAGTACAGTAGCAGCTTGCTGGATTAAGTAGGTTTTCATTCCCAGCTAATGTTCTCTTGTTTTAGAATAAATTGTCACCAAAGAAAAAGTTGAGATTGTTAAAAAAAACACAGCATATCCGTTAGGGATGAGTAAACCACCTGATTAGATTGGCTTGTTTTCGCTGCCGAAGGCGGAGAAAAATGTTCGAACTATTTTTAATATAGTGCACATTATCCCCAAAAAAGGTTGTTAAATAAATCATTTTATGTTATTTTAAAAAAATGAAGAAAACGATTGTTTTTTTACTTTTAGTTATTTTTATAGGGAATTTTTTATATTCTTTTTCAGTTTCTGCGGGTGATTATGATGGGTATGGCACGAATGTCCATTATCAAGGGTTAGTTCCTTGTGGTAAATCGGAAGCGGCTCCAGCAAATGGAGATGACCCGGCAGAAAGTCCGGAGGTAAAAAATCCTTGCCAACTTTGTCATCTTTTTGTGATGATAGATGGAATAATAGATTTTGTTTTACTTGATATCCTTCCTTGGGTGGTAGTTCT
>CAZOJF010000049.1:0-2643 GCA_964580085.1 uncultured Candidatus Saccharibacteria bacterium
GTGAGTGTTATTTACGATTCATCGTAAATGCCACATCTATGTTGGCAAAGGGCGTTAGGGATTTCTGACGCTTTTTGCTTTTTTTATTATAATAAATTATAATTAAATCGGACTGGGAGCAGCACTCACAAAAAACATAGGTTGGGGTAAACTCTCCCAGTCCATTTTATGAATAATATTTTATTGAAAAATTACACTAGTTTTAAGATAGGAGGATCAGCAAAGTACTTTTTTAAAGTAAAAACTACAAAAGACTTGATCAAGAAAATTCAAATGGCAAAAGAATTAAATTTGCCTTTTTTTATTTTAGGAGGAGGAAGTAATTTATTAGTTTCTGATAAAGGATATAATGGAGTAGTTATTAAGATAGAAAATTTGTATCTTAATTATCGGGAGAATAAAATTACAGCAAGCGCAGGGACTGAATTGAAAGATGTAGTTAACTTTTCAACAAAAAAGGAATTAAAAGGATTAGAATGGGCAATGGGAATACCCGGCACAATAGGAGGGGCAGTGAGGGGAAGTATTAAAGCTTTTGGAGAATCAATTAGCAACATTATAGAATCAGTTGAAGTTTTAAAAATCCCGGAATTAAAAATTAAAAATTACAAAGCAAAAGATTGTCATTTTGGTTATAAAGAAAGTATTTTTAAAAAAAATAAAAACTTAATTATTCTTTCTTGCATTTTTAAATTAAAAAAAGGGAATAAAAAACAAATTAAAAACAAAATAGAATATTTTTTAGACTATAGAAAAAAGAATCATCCTTTGGATTTTCCATCAGCTGGTTCTATTTTTAAAAACCCTGAAGAGAAAAATGCCTGGGAGTTGATTAAGAGATGTGGGCTGGAAGGTAAGAAAATTGGGGGTGCCCAGATTTCTAAGAAACATAGTAACTTTATTATTAATCTTGGTAATGCTTCTTCAAAAGATGTTTTAGAGTTAATAGATTTAATTAAAAAACAAGTAAAAAAGAAATTCAATATTAAATTGGAACCAGAAATTTTTTATTTAGAATAAAAGGGTTGACATTATTTTTAATAGTAAGATAATAGTATAATGTTTAGAAATTAATTAGGGTAAATAATTATTAATTACAATAAATGAAGTAATTAAAAAAGTCGACTATTTACTAGGTGCTAAATAAAATTAGGTTTTTAAAAATTATGGTTAAAAAGAAAGTTTCAAAAAGAAAACCAGCCAAAAGAAAAGTTGTTAAAAAGAAAGTTGTAAAAAAAAGAAAACCTGCTAAAAAGAAAGTTACTAAAAAAAGAGTTACTAAAAAGAAAACAACTAAGAGAAAGAAAAAGAGATAAAATCTTTTTGTATCTATAAAGCTCCGTTCTTATTTAGGATGGAGTTTTTATATATTGAAAATAGGTTGTTTATAAGGTACAATTTTAGTATATGATGAAAATTATTATTAAAGGAGAAAAGATAAAATTAACTCCTAGTTTAAAAGATTTTGTTGAAGAAAAACTTGCTGATCTGGAAAAACTTTTTGAATCTAAAGTAAAACGAGATTTTGAAGTTAAAGCTTTTGTAGAAGTGGGGAAGACATCTGAGCATCATAGAAAAGGGGATATTTTTTTTGCAGAATGTCAGATCTTTTTACCGGGTAAAGGAATAAGATCTGTAGCAGAAAGAGAA
This sequence comes from uncultured Candidatus Saccharibacteria bacterium, assembly GCA_964580085.1. Taxonomy (GTDB): domain Bacteria; phylum Patescibacteriota; class Minisyncoccia; order Minisyncoccales; family CG1-02-41-26; genus CAYUWK01. Next base: position 1,651 of record CAZOJF010000049.1, read on the forward strand.
GATTTGAAGTTAGCTATTTGTGAAGTAAAAGACCAACTTCAAGTTCAACTAAAAAAATATAAAGAAATTCAAGAAGAAAAAAGCCATTAATATGAATTTTTTTAATCTTTTTGGAGATCCAAATAAAAAGTATTTGGAAAAACTTCAACCAATAATTGATAAGATAAATAACCTGGAACCAAAATTCCAGGATTTTTCAATTGAACAACTTAAAGCAAAAACAGATGAGCTTAAAAAGAGATTAAAAGAAAAAGAGAAGTTAGACAATATATTACCAGAAGCATTTGCTCTAGTACGTGAATCAGCCAAAAGAACATTAAACCAACGTCATTTTGATGTTCAGTTAATTGGAGGGATAGCCTTACATCAAGGCAAGATTGCGGAGATGGTGACGGGGGAAGGAAAAACATTATGTGCTACCTTACCTGCCTATCTAAATGCCCTAGGAGGCCAGGGCGTTCATATTATTACGGTGAATGACTATCTAACGAAAAGAGATATGATCTGGATGGGTCAAATATATTATGCCCTAGGTTTATCGGTCGGTTGTATTGTTCACGAAAAAGCTTATTTGTATGATCCCGAATATCAAGAAGAAAAACAAGAAGATGAAAAAAGAGATTTGCTAGGAAGCTTTAAAGTTGTGGAAAGTTATTTGAAACCTATGTCAAGAAAAGAAGCCTATCTAGCTGATATTGTTTATGGAACAAATAATGAATTTGGATTTGACTATCTAAGAGACAATATGTCCCTTGCTTCGGAGAACTTAGCCCAAAGAGGGTATAATTATGCCATTATAGATGAAGTTGACTCAATTTTAATTGATGAAGCTAGAACTCCTTTAATAATTTCGCAACCAGACATAGAAAGTTCAAGTTGGTATAAAGACTTTGCTAGAATTATTCCTAGACTAGAAGAAGATGCTGATTATAATATTGATGAAAAATTCAAGGCAGCAACATTAACCGAAAATGGAATTGATAAGATTGAAAA